>CALWXR010000032.1 GCA_944385535.1 uncultured Oscillospiraceae bacterium | reverse complement strand
TAATAACCCCCTATTATCATCTGAGGTTATTATAGCACAATATTCTGATTTATGAAAGGTTTAGATTTAACAAAGCATTAGTCCAGTTTCATCAGCAGTTGTAAAACACGCTTCGCGCAGGGAAGATAATCCTCTCTGGAAATGACACCCATTTCCTGAGCCTTCATGACCCGCTCGGGGAAGCCGGTGGCCATTTTCACGTCGTTACCAGCCAGGATCTCCTTGTAATGCTCGCCCCGGGTCCACCAGTCAGTGGTAACGACCCCTGTGTATCCCCATTCCTCACGGAGGATCCCACTGAGCAGATCCTTGCATTCCGAGGCCCGGTGACCGTTGATTGCATTGTAGGAGGACATGATCGCCCAGGGATTAGCAGTGCGGACGATGATCTCAAAGGCCTTCAGGTAGATCTCCCGCATAGCCCGCTGGGATACCCGGGAGTCGGAATGCTTCCGGTTGGTTTCTTTATTATTGCAGGCGAAATGCTTCGGGCAGGCTGCCACGCCGTTGCTTTGAATTCCCCGGACCATTGCCGCTCCTATCGTTCCGGCGATCAGGGGATCTTCGGAATAGTACTCAAAATTCCGGCCGCACAGGGGGTTACGGTGGATGTTCAACGCAGGGGTCAGCCAAATGGCCAGGTTGTTCTCCTTCAGCTCCGCGCCGCCCGCGGCGCCTACCTGGGCTACCAGTTCCGGGTTCCAGGTGGAAGCCAGTAAGGTGCCGCAGGGCCAGGCGGTGGTTGGGATGTCCATACAGGGATTGATTCTGACACCGGCGGGGCCGTCGGCGGTCATGGCGTTGGGAACACCGTACTCCGGCAGATTGCCCATGCCCCAGGTGTTGGCTACGCCGGTGTTGGGTTGACCTCCCAAAAGATGGATCAGATCCTCATCAGACAGCTGGGCCGCAAATTCATCCAGGGTAATGCTACCCTTTACCACATCCAGCAGCTGCTTTGACCGGTTGGAACGGAACAGCGGATGTCTGGGCACTTCGCTTACAGCGGGGGCGATGCCCTCGTCTGTTCCCGGAACCATTTTAGGGAACGCGCATTCATCCATATCATGAGGTTCAGCAACGGGAAGCTGCTCAAAAGTTCCGTCAGAGCGGAGCCGGCAGGGCAGGGAAGTGGGAGCAAGCTTCTCCGACAACCGGACGAGCACCTCATCTGCGTCTAAGGTCATAGTAAAGGCAATGGTCTGGGCACTGCGAACATCGGTACCTACATAGAACCGGTAAGTGCCTTTCTCCAGCACATAGGCGTATTTGCAAACCGCGCCGGTGTCGTCAAAAGAGGCAAAGGCGTAGCGGTCAAAGGTCAGCTCCATGATTTGATCATCACCGGGATTCAGAAGCTTTGTTTTTTGGAAAGCTGCCAGCGAGCGTTTTGCCTTCCCCAGCTTACCCTGGGGCGCGGAAGCATAGATCTGAACCACTTCTTTTCCGGAATAGCTGCCTGTATTGCGTACCCGGATTTGGATGTGGATTTTCGATTCCTTCTGAGCGGCGGCTATAACCTCAACAGAGAATCGGGTGTAGGACAGGCCGAAGCCGAAGGGGTATACCACCTTCTCCGCCATGCCCGGAATGGTTTCAAAGTACCGATACCCTACATAGATATCTTCTGTGTACTCCACATAATGGGGACTGTCGTGAAAATGCGCGGTGGAGGGATAGTCGTTTAGATTGCGGGCAAAGGTATCCGGCAGCTTGCCGCAGGGGGTGCAGCGGCCAAAGAGCAGATTTGCGGCGGCCAGACCGCCTTCCATGCCGCCCTGCCAGGCCAGAAGCGCACTGCTGATGGCCGGATCGCTTTTGATCCAGCTGGTATCTACCATACCGCCCACATTGAGAATGACGATCACCTTGGAAAACGCGGATTTTACCTGGTGGAGCATCGCCTTTTCTTCTGCGGTCAGATAAAAGTCCCCATCGGGGAAAATCCTGCCGGCGGTTTTGGGCATGCTGCCCTCGTCCGGCCATGGATTATATTCGCCGTTATATTCTACATCGGAGCGATCCCAGCCCTCTCCGGAAAAGCGGCTGATGGAGACAATGGCGGTATCACAAAATTCTTTTGCCTGATTCAGCAATTCCTCAGGCAGCTCCGGCTCCACAGTCATGCCGGGAGCAGAGCCGGAGGCATACTGAGCTTCCACATTTTCCCGATAGTACGCTGCCACAGGTTCAAAAATTTCCCCATCGCCGTTATACCGGATGCCGTCATATAGATTGCGGAGGTACTTGGTATATACATCACCGCTTCCCCCGCCGCCTTTTACATAGTCAAAGATCCCTTTTCCAAACAAACATACCCTGCTTCCGGGAGACAGGGGAAGCAGATCATTTTGATTTTTCAAAAGAACCATGCCTTCTTCCGCGGCGGTTCGTGATAACAGAATATGGGCATCGGAACAGGTAACATAGCGCCCCGGTTCCAATGGACGATTGGGCTGGTAATTGATGCGGATCCATTTTTCCATAGGGGATACCTCCATATTTTATTTTGCATTGATTATACGAAGAGAATCCGAAAAAATCAATATCCCTGCCTCAATTGGCGCAGCAGGGATATTGGTCAGTTTTCCTTGTAAGTGAGGACTTCTTTTGCGATATAAATGGGGCGGTTCTTTGTTTGCTCAAAGGTTCGGCCAACGTATTCGCCAATAATGCCGATGCAGAACAGCTGCATGGCTCCGAAAAACAGGATCAGCACAATGATGGTGGCAAAACCGGGAACATCGATCCCCCAGATAAGCTTCTCCAGAAGGATCCAAACAAGATACAGTAAGGCGACAATGCCGGATACGCTCCCTAAAACCGTGGCCAGCCGCAAGGGCGCGGTAGAATAACCGATGATTCCTTCAACGGCATACTCAAACAGCTTCCAAAAGTTCCATTTGCTTTTTCCAAATGCCCGCTTCTGAGCGGTATAGGCAATGAACTGGGTGTTATAGCCGACCCAGGCAAAAATACCCTTGGAAAAGCGGTGGTATTCCGTCAAGTTCAGAAGGCTGTCCCGAACGCTGCGGCGGAAGGTGCGGAAATCGCTGGCATCCGGCTGCAAGGTGACTTTGGAGAGTTTGTTGATGATGGCGTAAAAGCTTCTTTTGAAGAAGGAAAGGATTTTTCCCTCCCCCCGGCGATCCTGATAGGCGGCCACCACATCGATCTCCGGCTGCGCATCCAAAGTAGCCACCATATTCCGGACGATTTCCGGAGGCTGCTGCAGATCCGCGTCGATCAGTGCAATATATTCCCCATCGGCGTGCTGAAGCCCCGCGTAAAGACCGGCCTCTTTTCCGAAGTTGCGGGAAAAGGAGATCACCTTCACCGGACATTTCTGCGCGGCATGGATCTTTTTCAAATTGTGCAAGGTAGCGTCCCGGCTGCCGTCGTCCACAAAGATGATCTCATAGTCATAGCCGCAGCCGTCAAAAGCAGCGATCACCGCTTCCTGAAAAGGCAGCACATTTTCCGCCTCGTTATAGCAAGGGGCAATCAAGGATAATTTCATTAGTATCAGCTCACTTTTGAAAGATAATAATACATTATAAGAGAATCGGATAACGGAGTCAAGAAAAAAGAAGGCTTTGCCGGAATCAAATGTTTGGCTACATTTTTCTTGACAAACCTGCCTCCCTGGGATAAAATGTGAAAAGAATTAACGCGGTGAGCGGGAGGTTTTCCGCCGGATGGGATGTCAGAGAGTGCGCGTTTGGTGAAAGCGCATATCAACCGGTGGGAATGGTCGCCCGGGAGCGGCTTTCCTGAAAATGCAGTAGGGAAAGACGGGTCAGCCCGATACAGCTTTTCAGTGCCCGCAAGGGAATTCAGGTGGTACCGCGGAAAAATCCAGCTTTTCGCCCTGAGTCACATGACTCAGGGCTTTCTTTTTATCATCCGGCGGCGCCGATGGAAATTACATCTCAAAAGGAGAATGGAATATGGCAAGAGAATTACCAAAAACCTACGAGCCACAGCAGGTGGAGTCCCGCATTTACGAGATGTGGGAAAAGGGCGGTTACTTTCATGCAGAAAAGGATGAAAGCAAGAAGCCCTTTGCCATCGTGATGCCCCCACCCAATGTTACCGGTCAGCTGCACATGGGCCATGCCATGGACGCGACACTCCAGGATACCCTGATCCGGTTTAAGCGGATGCAGGGCTACAACGCCCTTTGGGTTCCCGGCGTTGACCACGCGGGCATCGCCACACAGATCAAGGTTGAGGAAGAGCTGCGCAAGGAGGGTCTGACCCGCTATGACCTGGGCCGGGAGAAGTTCCTGGAGCGGGTATGGGACTGGAAGCACAAGTACGGCAACCGGATCGTGGAGCAGCAGAAGAAGCTGGGCGCTTCCTGCGACTGGGACCGTGCCCGGTTTACCATGGACGAGGGCTGCTCCAAAGCTGTCCGGGAGGTGTTTGTCTCCCTGTACGAAAAGGGTCTGATCTACAAGGGCAGCCGGATCATCAACTGGTGCCCCAACTGCGTAACCGCCCTGTCTGACGCTGAGGTGGAATACGTGGACAAGCCCGGCCATCTGTGGCATATTCGCTATCCTCTGGCCGACGGCAGCGGGGAGGTGGTAGTCGCTACCACCCGGCCGGAGACCATGCTGGGCGATACCGGCGTGTGCGTCAACCCCAACGATGAACGCTACAAGAATATCGTGGGCAAGATGGTGATCCTGCCCCTGATGAACAAGCAGATCCCTGTGGTGGCAGACGATTACGCGGAAATGGAGTTCGGCACCGGCTGCGTCAAGATGACCCCCGCCCATGATCCCAACGACTTTGAGGTGGGCCTGCGCCACAATCTGGAAGTGATCCGGGTGCTGGACGACAACGGCAAGGTCAATGCCCTGGGCGGTAAGTACCAGGGACTGGACCGCTACGAAGCCCGGAAGCAGATCGTTGCCGATCTGGAGGCCGGCGGCTATCTGGTAAAGGTGGAGGACTACAGCCACAATGTGGGCACCTGCTATCGCTGCCACAAGGATGTGGAGCCCATCATTTCCGCCCAGTGGTTTGTGAAGATGAAGCCCCTGGCGGAAGAGGCCATTCGGGTGGTAAAGGAAGGGGAAACCAAGTTTGTCCCCGAGCGCTTCAGCAAGACCTACCTGAACTGGATGGAGAACGTGCGGGACTGGTGTATTTCCCGTCAGCTGTGGTGGGGGCATCAGATCCCTGCATGGACCTGTGAGGACTGCGGCCATATCACCGTGTCCCGGGAGGACGCCTGTCAGTGCGAAAAGTGCGGCAGCACCCGTATTCAGCGGGATCCGGATGTGCTGGATACCTGGTTCTCTTCCGCGCTTTGGCCCTTTGAGACCTTGGGCTGGCCGGAAAAGACGGAGGACTATAACTACTTCTATCCCACGGATGTGCTGGTCACCGGCTATGACATCATCTTCTTCTGGGTGGCCAGAATGATCTTCTCCGGCTGCGCCCATACCGGTAAGACGCCCTTCCACACTGTGCTGATCCATGGTCTGGTTCGGGACAATCAGGGCCGGAAAATGTCCAAGTCCCTGGGCAACGGCATTGACCCGCTGGAGATGATCCACATGTACGGCTGCGACGCCCTGCGGATGAACATGGTCACCGGCAACTCTCCCGGAAACGATATGCGCTTCTATGTGGAGCGGTGCGAGGCCATGCGCAACTTTGCCAATAAACTTTGGAACGCCTCCCGTTATGTGCAGATGAATCTGTCCGAGGATGCGGTGAATGGGCTGCCCGCTCTGGAAAACCTGGAGATCGCCGATAAGTGGGTGCTTTCCAAGCTGAATAACCTGATCGGGGAAGTTACCGAAAATATGGAGAAGTATGAGCTGGGCGTTGCGGTTCAGAAAATTTACGACTTCATCTGGGATACCTACTGCGACTGGTATATTGAGCTGACCAAGGCACGGCTGTACTCTGAGGATGCCGGGCGGAAGCAGACCGCGCTGCAGGTGCTGGTTTATGTTCTGGATCAGATTCTGCGGCTGCTCCATCCCTTCATGCCCTTTATCACGGAAGAAATCTGGCAGAGCCTTCCCCACGAGGGGGAAGCCCTGATCGTGGCTAAGTGGCCGGAATTCTCTGAAAAGCTGGCATTCCAGGAAGAGCAGAGCCATATGGAATCCGTTATGGAGGCCATTCGTGCCATCCGTGCCCGCCGGACGGAAATGAACGTTCCCCCCAGCAAGAAGGCGGCATTGTTTATTCTCACCTCCAAGCACCAGATCTACCAGGAAGGCGAAGGATTTATCCAGAGACTGGCCTACGCCGATACGGTGACCCTGCTGGATCGGGAACCGGATCATCTGGAGGGTATGGTGAGCATTACCACCGCTGACGCCAAGCTGTATATCCCCATGGGCCAGCTGGTGGATAAGGAGAAGGAGCTTGCCCGGATCTCCAAGGAATTGGAGTCCGCCCGGAAGTTCCTGGCATCCCTGGAGGGTAAGCTCAGCAATGAGAAATTTGTCTCCCGGGCGCCGGAGGCGGTGGTCAATGCCGAACGGGAAAAAGCCCAAAAGCATCGGGAACTGATCGCCCGGCTGGAGCAGAGCCTGGCGGCTATGCAGAAGCTGTAAGCGCAAAGAACCTTTATAAAACGCTGCTGCCTTTCGGCGGCAGCGTTTTTTACCGGCAGAACAACTGCCGGTTTTCTTTTTTTGTTCCCGATTCCGACTGTAATTGTAATTTTGGTGGATTATACTGATTGCAGCAAAAATCTAAGGAGGAAGCAATCATGCACTTTACCAGCTTTTTAGAAGAAGGACGGTTGACCGTTGCCCTTACCGGGGAGATCGACCATCACTGTGCAAAAGCCTATATTCACGCCATTGCCGCCAAGATCGAGGCCTATACCCCACAGGTTTGCGTATTGGATTTTCAGGAGGTTTCCTTTGTGGATTCTTCCGGTATTGCCGTGGTGATCAACGCACTGCGATGTATGACCCAGATCGAAGGGAAGCTTTTGCTCACCGGCATCGCGCCCCAGCCGATGAAAGTATTTCGCGCGTCGGGAATTGATAAGCTTGTTCAGATCAAGGAGGCTGTGTCATGAAATTTGATAATTATATGATCCTGGATTTTCCAAGTAAATCCGCCAATGAGGCCTTTGCCCGGTCTGCGGTGGCCTGCTTTGCGGCTCAGATGGATCCAACCTTAGAAGAGCTTGGGGATATCCGCACCGCGGTGTCTGAAGCGGTGACCAACTGCATTGTGCACGCTTACCCGGACCGTCTGGGGAATATCACTCTGCGATGCCGGATCCTCAAGGACAATGTGCTGGACATTGTGGTGAAAGACAAGGGGGTGGGGATTCCGGATGTGGATCAGGCCAGGCGGCCTACATACACTACCGGCGGAGCGGAACGCAGCGGCATGGGATTTACCATTATGGAAAGCTTCATGACCAGCCTGGAGATATCGTCCAAGCTTGGCAAAGGCACTACGGTGCATATGCGCCGGAAGCTGCAGCGTCGGCAATGAGCAGGATCGAAGAGTTGATCGCCCACAGCCAGGGCGGTGACGCGGCTGCCACAGAGGCCCTTGTGGAAGAGAACTCCGGTTTGATTTGGTCTGTGGCACGGCGGTTTCTGGGAAGGGGAGTGGAGGCGGATGATCTTTACCAGCTGGGATGCCTGGGATTTCTGAAAGCGGTGGAAGGGTTCGACCTTCAGTATGGCACACAGTTTTCTACCTATGCGGTTCCCAAAATTGCCGGGGAGATCCGTCGCTTTCTTCGGGACGATGGGGCTGTCAAGGTTTCCCGCAGCCTGAAGGAACAATCCGCTGCCATCAAATCCGCCCGGAGCCGTCTTACCGGCGCCCTGGGGCGGGAACCTACGATCCAGGAAATCTCCCGTCAGACAGGGCTTTCACCGGAAGAGATCGCCGTTGCGGAGACTGCCACGGCTGCCACGGAATCCATCCAGCGGGAGACAGGGGACGAAGGGTTTACCCTGGAAAACATCCTTACGGATACGGAATCGGAAGAGCGAATGGTGGAGAAAATCGCTCTGCGTCAGGCTATCGAAAGGCTGCCGGAGCGGGAAAAAATGGTCATTCAGCTTCGGTTTTTCCACGGTCTGACCCAACAGCGTGTGGCAAAGGTGATGGAGGTAAGCCAGGTACAGGTATCCCGGGTGGAGAAAAAGGCCATAGCCCTTCTGCGGGAGATGTTGGAATAGGGCGGCTTTGTGGAAATTTCACTCTTTACCTTTTTCCAAAAATGAAGTAAAATAGCCCCAAACTATATCATGGGTAGGTTTGCGGCTATGAACGAAGAAATGAATTCCAGATTTTTATCTGCCCGGCGAAAATACATTGGCAGACAGTTTGATCAGCTGAATAACATGCAGCAGGAGGCGGTGCTGACGACACAAGGCCCTTTGCTGCTTCTGGCGGGCGCGGGAAGCGGTAAAACTACGGTGCTCATCAACCGGATCGCAAACATTATGCGCTTCGGCCGGGGCAGCGACAGCAGCGAAATCCCGGAATATGTGACGGAAGAGGATGTGGCATTTCTGGAAGAGCTGGGGCAGGAGATCAGCGCGGATGAACGCTGGCAGGCGGACCGGCTCTGCGCGGTGGAGCCGGCGGTTCCCTGGAGCATTATCGCCATTACCTTTACCAACAAGGCTGCCAATGAACTGAAGGAGCGGCTTTCCGTGCTTCTCGGCCCGGAAGCCCAGGATATTTGGGCCATGACCTTTCACTCCGCTTGCTGCCGGATCCTTCGCCGGGAAATCGAGCGAATGGGGTATACCAGAAGCTTTACTATTTACGACGCTTCGGATTCGGAAAGGATGATGAAAGAGATCATCAAGGACATGGGCCTGGATGATAAGACCTTTCCCGCCAAATATGTGCTGGGAGCCATCAGCCGGGAAAAGGACAACATGGTATCCCCCCAGCAGATGCTTCAGCGAGCGGAGAGCCGCGGCGATTTGCGGGCGCTGCATATTGCCCGGGCCTATGAAAAATACCAGACCCGTCTGAAAGACAACAACGCTCTGGATTTTGACGACATTATTTTTGTCACGGTTCAGCTTTTGCAGGAGCATGAAGATGTACGCGCATTCTATCAGCGTAAGTTTCGATATGTTCTGGTGGACGAGTATCAGGATACCAACCATTTACAGTATTTGCTTACCTCTTTGCTGGCGGGTGGATATGAGAATATCTGTGTGGTAGGTGATGACGATCAGAGCATCTATCGCTTCCGAGGCGCTACCATTGAGAACATCCTGAATTTTGAAAAGCAGTATCGGGGCGCCCGAACCATTCGCCTGGAGCAGAACTATCGCTCTACCCAGTCGATCCTCAACGCCGCCAATGGGGTTATTTCCCACAATTTGGGCCGAAAAGGAAAAAAACTCTGGACAGACAATGTACAGGGGGATCCTATTACAGTATATGAAGCCAGTGACCAAGGGGCGGAAGGCAATTATGTGGCAGGAAAGATCCTGTCCGGCTCCAAAGGACAGAACTTCCGGGACTACGCCATTTTGTATCGTACCAACGCCCAGTCCAACGCTTTGGAATTTGCCTTGAAACACAACGGGATCCCTTACCGGGTCATCGGCGGCACCCGGTTCTTTGACCGGGCGGAGGTTAAGGATATGCTGTCCTACCTGTGCGTCATCAACAACCGGTCGGACGATCTTCGATTAAAGCGGATTATCAACAATCCGCCCAGAGGCCTGGGGGCGAAAACTCTGGAAATGGCCCAGCGTTTGGCGGACGCGGAAGGAAAGCCTCTATACAGTGTGGTGTCGGATCCCTATTCCTACGCGCCGTTGGAGAAGTCTGCCATAAAGCTATTGCAGTTTTCCGGCTTGATTGAGGGAATGGCCCGGCTTTTGGAGGATGGGATGAGCCTGCCGGAGTTTTACGATGAGCTGTTGATCCGTACCGGCTATGTGGATATGCTGGCCTCCAAGGAGACCGAGGAGAACAAAACCCGGTTGGAAAACGTTCGGGAATTGAAATCCAGCATTCTTTCCTACTTAGAAAACGCGGAAGAGCCCAGTCTTGCGGGATTCCTGGAGGAGATCGCCCTGTACACCGATTTGGAGCAGTACAATGAAAGCGATGACGCGGTGGTCATGATGACCATGCACTCGGCAAAGGGATTGGAATTTCCAAACGTATTTTTGGTAGGCTTTGAAGACGGGCTGTTTCCCGGCATGCGGGCTATTGGAGACGCGGAAGAAATGGAGGAAGAACGGCGGCTGTGCTACGTGGCCATAACCCGGGCAAAGCAGACCCTGTCCATCAGCTATGCCAGACAGCGTATGCTCTATGGACGAACCACCGCGGCTCTGCCCTCCCGGTTCCTTAAGGAGATCCCGGAGGAATGCATTGTAAAAAAGGGCGGCTATCGCCGTGCGCAGGAAAGCGTCCCCACCGCCGGCTTCCCTCAGCGGCCTGTCTATTCCCCGGGAAAAGTCCGGCCAAGCTCCGTGTCCGTTTTTTCCGGCAGTCCCGTTTTGGACCTGAATCCGGGAGATATGGTGATGCACGCCGCCTTTGGCAGGGGTATGGTGCTTTCTGTTATGAAAATGGGAGGCGACGCCCTTTTGGAGATCGCCTTTGATGACATCGGAACGAAAAAGCTGATGGCCAAAACCGCCAGCGCTCACATGAAAAAACTTTGATCCGCTGCCAGGGAGCAGAGGAGACCATTTCCTATTGACAAAACGGTTCTGTTTTCTCCAAAGACGCATATGCTTTTACGAGGTGATGGCTATGCGCTCTTTGGTCCGCAGATTCTGCCGTGGACTGATCCTGTTTCTGATCATGCTGCTGGTGGTATTTGTGATGTTCCGCAGCCGGTATCGGGGGGTCATTGGAGAGCTTGCTCAGACCCAGGTGAAGAATATAACTTCCGATCTGACCAATGATGCCATAGCCAAGCAGATCGCCCAGGGCGTGATCCAGTATGATCGGATCGTTTACTTTGAAAAAGATCTGGATGGACGGATCACAGCCTTGAAAACCAACATGAGCGAGATCAATCGATTAAAGACGGATATTCTGAATATCATCAACGATGAGATCCTGGCTCTGGACACCTCGGATATCGGGATCCCTTTGGGCAGCTTGTTTTTGCCGGAGTTTTTTTCCGGAAAAGGCCCTGCGATTCCGGTACATATTCTATCCATCCGAAATTCCGACGCTGTATTTTCCAGCAATTTCTCCCAGGCAGGAATCAACCAAACCCTGCATCAGTTGACAATGGTTGTCAGCGTAGACGTGTCGGTTTTGGTGCTTGGAGAGGTTAGCAGCTTTACCATCTGCTCGGAGGTTGTGATGGCGGAAACCATTATTGTGGGAGATGTTCCCGAAACTTTTTTACAAACCGGAGGCATATATGAATCCAAAAGAGAGAATTGAGGAATTGACCAAGATCCTGACAGAGGCGAACTACCGCTATTACGTTTTGGATGATCCTAAGCTGGCGGACTTTGAATACGACCGTTTTCTGCGGGAATTGGAAGAGCTGGAAGCGGTCCACCCGGAACTGGCAAGTATGGATTCTCCTACAAAACGGGTGGGCGGGGAAGCCTTGAGCCAGTTTGAAAAGGTAGAGCATCCGGTGCCGCTGATGAGCTTGCAGGACGTGTTCAGCATGGAAGAACTGAACGCTTTTGTTGAAAAGGTCAGGGAAAGCGAACCGGAGGCGGAATTCTCTGTAGAACCGAAAATCGACGGACTGTCTGTTGCCCTGGAATACGTAGACGGGCGGTTCCTTCGGGGCGCCACCCGAGGGGACGGCAGCGTGGGCGAGGACGTTACGGAAAACTTAAAAACCATTCGGGCCATTCCCATGACTTTGGAAAACGCTCCCTCCCGTCTGATCGTTCGGGGCGAGGTGTTTATGCCGAAAAAAAGCTTTGAGAAGCTGAATGCCCATCAGGAGCAGGAGGGAAAGCCCTTATTTGCCAATCCCAGAAATGCCGCGGCAGGCTCTCTGCGGCAGCTGGATCCGAAGATCGCGGCGAAACGGGGATTGGATATCTATATTTTCAATATCCAACTGGCGGAGGGGGTGGACTTTACCAGCCACAGCCAGTCCTTGGAGTATCTTCGGGACAGGAAATTCAAGGTGATCCCTCATAAGAAGCTTCAAACCGTGGATCAGATTGACGCCGAAGTACTTTCCATCAACGATCATCGGGAACAGCTGAGCTGTGACATTGACGGGGCGGTAATCAAAGTGGAGGATCTGCGGCAGCGGGAGCGGCTGGGCACCACCGCGAAATTCCCACGGTGGGCAGCGGCTTACAAATATCCGCCGGAAATCAAGCCTACTGTGGTAGAGGACATTGTAGTTCAGGTGGGCAGAACCGGCGTTCTGACACCGAAGGCGGTAGTGCGGCCGGTTCGTCTGGCGGGAACCACAGTCACCAACGCCACGCTGCACAATCAGGACTTCATTACCCAGCGGGACATTCGGATCGGGGACACGGTTCTGATCCGGAAAGCGGGGGAGATCATTCCGGAAATCTTGGAGGTGGATCTCTCCAAAAGACCGGAGGGGACTTGGGCTTATCACTTGCCGGAACGCTGTCCAGTCTGCGGCGCGAAAACAGAGAAGGATGAAGACGGCGCGTTTCTGCGCTGCACAGGCGCTGAGTGTCCTGCCCAGCTGAGCCGGAACATTGCCCACTTTGTCAGCCGGGATGCGATGGACATTGACGGTCTGGGTTCTGCCATTGTGGATGGTTTGATCGAAAAGGGCCTGGTCAAGTCCCCGGCGGATATCTATTATCTGACATTGGATGACGTCAGAAGCTTATGGAAATCCGGCTCCACGGCAGCAAAAAAGCTGCTTGCATCCATTGAAAACAGCAAGCAGCAGGATGTGAGCCGGTTGATATACGCCCTGGGCATTCGTCAGGTGGGGGCAAAGACCGGCAAGGTGCTGGCTTCCGCTTTTGGCAGCCTGGACGCACTCATGGAGGCGGATCTGGAAACGTTGACCCAGATTCCGGATGTGGGCGGTATTACCGCGGAGAATATCCGCCGGTGGTTTTCCCAGGAGCAGTCCCGGCACCTGGTGGAGCGGCTGCGGCAGGCAGGCGTGAACTTCGAAAGCAAGCGGGTCATTACGGACGCTCGCTTTTCCGGTATGACCTTCGTCCTTACCGGCGCTCTGAGCAAGTTTACCCGGGAAGAAGCCGCAGAGAAAATCGAGCTGCTGGGAGGCAAGGCCTCCGGCTCTGTGTCGAAAAAAACCAGCTATGTAGTAGTTGGTGAAAACGCGGGCTCCAAAGAACGAAAGGCCAGAGAACTGGGGATTCCCATCCTGACGGAAGATGAATTCCTGGAAATGATACAGTAATGTATGCTCTGCCAATTGGCGGCGCCAGATAAAGAAGCGAAAAAACACCCTCCGAAAGCGTTTGCTCCTTCGGAGGGTGTTCATTTGCGTTAAGTGTATTCCGTTCACGGCGCTTTTTATCCTGCCAGCCGGAAACTTTATAGAGAAAAGTCCGTATCATCGTATTTGGAAAAATCCAGTGCCTTGGCCTTGGGTGGGATCCGTTTACAGGGATCATATTGAAATCTTCTGCAGGGAGCGTCCATGGCTTTCATACCCTTTTTGACGCACAGAATCATGCCATCCTCCAATGGGGCGCCATAGGCGCAGTAGCTGCAGGAACGTTCTATCTTTTTGCGAAACAGCATAGCCATGTCCTCCGGGAAATGATGACTCTATTATACACCAACAGCCGCCGGAATGCTACTTCTTTTTTGACGGATGATCAGAAAGGCCAATATCACCCCGCAAAAGGGGAGCCACAGGCCGTAGGCGATGGCGGCTGCCAGAGCGACGCTAAAGACGGTTTGCACTGCCTTGCCGAAGAAATAGTACTTCAGGGAAAGATCGGATGTTACGGATTTGGTCTGCATGGTCACACACAGTCCGCCAAAGCTCAGGATACCGGCGCATAAACAAAACCGCGTGGAAATGTCGGAGATATTTGCCAGCTCACAGCAGCCGTTGGTCAGCTCTAATAGACCGATCACAGCCACCTGGCCTGCGGTGGGAAGCAGCCAAAGGATCCAACGATTTAAAAACCCGATCAAAACCCGAAACAGCACCACCCAGCCGCATACAGCTGCCATGACGCGGATCGACGAATGCAGCGCGGCGGATATGGACAGGGGTGCTGTATCAGGCAGATGAACGTGTTTCTGCCTGCATGGGGGAACCAATTGACCGGCTGCCAGCGCGCCCATAATGTGGATGCCCCACAGCATCCAGATCATCCACTTCCCGGGAAAGAATGCCCCTACCATACCAAACAAAAAGGAGGGGCCGGCGTTGTTACAATACCCCAGCAGAATCTCGGCGTCCCGTTTATTCAGAAATCCGCCTTGATATGCCTGGGCAATATTCTGGGCGCCCACAGGATATCCCCCCAGGAACGCGGCGATCAGCAGGGATTCGCTGCCGGATGGCATTTTCAGAAAATGCGCCAGGGGCCTCAAAAAAGGTAAAGGGCTGCCCATTAAGCTGCCGGTGAGCACATTTGATAGAAGGAAAAAGGGAAACAGAGAGGGAATGACCACTTTTATACAAAGGGCAATGCCGGTTCCGCCGGCTTCCAGGGCCGTTTTTCCGTCCACGATCAACGCCAGCATCCCCAGCGCGCACAATATCCCTGTCCATAATTTCTTGTTTCCCATATACCTCACCTCGGAAGAATCTATGCAAGTCCGAAGCGTTCCATTCATAAGCTTATTCAAAAAGGGGGTGCCGCCTTTGGGTAAGGGACGTTACTTTTTGGAGCGGCTGGCAGACGGGGCGGAACTATCCGGTGAGCCAATGCCCGGCCAGCCTGTTGTAGAAATTGCGGGAGACCGGCGGGTGTTGGTTGAAAATCATCGGGGGATCCTGGAATACAGCCGGGAGCGGATCGGTATTAAAGTGAAATACGGTGTGGTGGCAGTTTGCGGCTGCGGTTTGGAAGTGATCCGCATGACAAGAGAGCAGCTTGTAATATCCGGCCGCATTGACGGGATAAGCATACAGCGGAGGGGATAGGATGTATATATTCAAATCCATATCTGGGCTGCTGCATGTGGAACTGACCAGCGCGGAGCCGGAGGCAGCGCTGGCAGCCGTCAATGGAAAAGGGATAGAACTGTACCGGCTTCAGCAGATCTCGGATCTGACCTGCCGTTTTATAATCCGCCGGGCCGATTATAAGGCTCTGGCAACGCTGACAAACAAACGTGGAGAGAATCTGAAGATCCTCAAAAGAATCGGGATCTACTGGGCCATAAAGGGACTTGCCGGACGGCCCGTTCTGCTTTTGGGTATGGCCGCGGTCCTGGCGCTGTCGCTGTATCTGCCCAGCAGGATCCTATTTGTTCGTGTGGAAGGAAATACCACAGTGCCTACACGGCAGATCTTGTACGCGGCGGAGGAAAGCGGCATTTGCTTTGGCGCTTCCCGACGAACGATCCGCAGTGAGAAGGTGAAAAACGGATTGCTTGCCTCTATTCCCCAATTGGAATGGGCGGGCGTAAATACTTCCGGCTGCGTGGCCACAATTTCCGTTCGGGAACGGGCGTACCAGAGCAATCCGCCGGAAGAAACAGGCGTAAGCAGCATTGTCGCGGATCGGGATGGGCTGATCCTTTCCGTGACCGTAACCCGAGGAACCGGATTGTGCAAGGTCGGTCAGGGCGTAAAAACCGGTCAGACGCTTATTTCCGGCTATACGGACTGTGGAATTATCATCCAGGCCGCCCCTGCGGAAGGGGAGGTATACGCCCAAACAAATCGTGAATTGAATGCGGTTACATTGTCGGAATACGAAAAACCTGGGGAGGTAACTTCCGAAGGGAAAAAAATCAGCCTGATCCTTGGAAAAAAACGAATAAATTTATGGAAAGACAGTGGAATTTTGACGGGCAGTTGTGGTAGAATGTATGAGGAATACTATGTCACCCTGCCGGGGGGCTTTCAGCTGCCGATTGCCCTGTGTATTGAAACCTATGTAACAAGAGAAACTGTGCCCGGGATACTGGATGGGGCCGCTGCCAAAGAACAGCTGGAGGATTTTGCGGAACGCTGTCTCCGGGAGCAAATGATTGCCGGCGAGGTACTCAGCAGGGAAGAATCCGTCACCAAAGAACAAGGCGTTTATGCTTTGACAGGGGAGTATGTCTGCACAGAAATGATCGGCCGGGTGCAGCGGGAAAAGATTGGAGATATAAATGGAAAGAACAGTTGAACGAATCGTCAATGCGGAACGGGTGGAAGACCTGATTATGGTATTCGGCTCATTTGATGAAAATATCAAACGAATCGAGGAGGCCCTTTCCGTCCGCATTGTGAACCGAGGTACGGAATTGAAAGTCTCCGGCCAGGAAGAAATGGCGGATAAGGCCGTTCGGACTTTGGAAGGGCTCATGACCCTGGCGTCCAAAGGGGAAACCATCGATGAACAGCGGGTTCGTTATTTGATTACCCTGGTCAGCGAGGGCAACGATCAGCAGGTGGCCCAAATGACCAAGGATGTGGTGTGCATCACAGCCAAGGGAAAGCCAATTAAAGCAAAAACCGTAGGCCAGCATAATTACATGAAAGCCATTCTGAAAAACACCATCACCATTGGCGTAGGCCCGGCGGGCACCGGCAAGACGTATCTTGCGGTGGCTGCCGCGGTTGCGGCCTTTCGGGAGCACACGGTGAATCGGATCATTTTGACCCGGCCCGCGGTAGAGGCGGGAGAACGGCTGGGCTTTCTTCCCGGTGATCTGCAAAATAAAGTAGATCCCTATCTCAGGCCCCTTTATGACGCGCTGTACGATATGCTGGGGCCGGAAACCTATCAGAAGTACCAGGAACGAGGCGCCATTGAAGTCGCGCCGCTGGCTTATATGCGGGGAAGAACCCTGGACGACAGTTTTATCATTTTAGACGAGGCGCAGAACACCACCCGGGAGCAGATGAAGATGTTCCTGACCCGGCTGGGGTTCGGGTCGAAAATTGTGATCACCGGCGACGTGACCCAGATCGATCTGCCTGACGACAAGGTTTCCGGACTGAAGGACGCCATTCGGGTTTTGGATGGGGTTAAGGATATTGCCATTTGCCGCCTGACTGCCGCGGATGTGGTTCGTCATGCTCTTGTGCAGCAGATCATAAACGCCTATGAGCAGGACGCCAGAAAAAAGGAAGTCAGAAAACCCTCGCCCCAACAGTATAAGGGGCGTTACCACCAGAGGAGAAACGAGAAATGAACCACAGGATCAACATTGTGTTTGCGCAATTTGGCTTGCAGAAGTTTACCATTCAATCCATTATCCGTAAATGCATCCGCAGGACGCTGGAGGAAGAGCGGATCTCGGTTCCCTGTGAGATCAACGTGCTGGTCACCGACGATCCGGGTATCCAGGTGGTAAACCGGGAGAGCCGCCAGCAGGACAAGCCCACGGATGTGCTCAGCTTTCCCATGTTTTCATTAGAACCCGGGAATCCTCCTACAGACTGGCGGGAGTACCAGGATCCGGAAACCGGTTTGGTTCCTTTGGGAGATATGTGCATCAGTCTGGAGCGGGCAGTTGCCCAGGCGCAGGAGTTTGGTCATTCTACCCGCCGGGAGGTAGGGTACTTGACCATCCACTCTATGCTTCATTTATTAGGGTATGATCATCTGGACGAAGGCCCCCAAAAAGCGCAAATGCGCGCCCGGGAAGAAGCCATTGCCGCGTCCATCCCCAATATGAGCCGTGATTGAGCTGCGGAAAGCCGGGACGGAAGATGCAATGACGGTGGCGCTAACCAGAAAGGCCGTGTGGGAAGAAACCTACCGGGGCATCTATCCGCAGGAAATGCTGGATGACTATGATCCCAAGGATTTTGCCTGCCGGGATGAGGAAAGGATCCGGTTCGGGAATCACCACTACTATTTATTTTTGGATCAAGGCAAGTGTATCGGTTATTTTTCCTTTGGCCCGTACAACTTCGGAAGCTACAAGGACTTTTCTCTTTGTCTGAACAATTTGTACATCCGTAAAGAATATCGGGGAAAAGGCCTGGGCAGACAAGCCTTTGATTGTATCCGGGAATATTGCGTCCGCCGGGGAATCTCTAAGTTCTTTTGCGGCTGCAACGCCCATAACGCTCCGGCCTCCGGCTTTTACCGCCACATGGGCGGCGTCCAGGGAGATGCCTTTGTTCCACATAAACAGAAATCTGACGACATTATCCATTTTGAATTTCACATAGGAGAACGTATATGACAACTAAAACTGCTATGATTACCATTGCCGGACGTCCCAACGTGGGTAAGTCTACGTTGACCAACTACCTGGTGGGTGAAAAAATTGCCATCGTATCCAATAAGCCCCAGACCACCCGGAACCGGATTTGCGGCATCGTCACCCGGGAGGATACCCAGTTTGTATTTGTGGATACCCCGGGCTATCATCGTGCCCGCACAAAGCTTGGAGATTATATGGTTAACGTGGCCAAGGAGTCCATTGCCGACGTAGACCTGACCATTCTGGTAGTGGAGCCCATCGCCTCCATTGGCCCCCAGGAAGAGGGCTTGATCGAGAAAATCAAGGCCAGCCGCTGTCCGGCGATTCTTGCCATCAACAAGATCGATACCATAGAAAAGGACAAGCTGCTGGAGGTGATCGCCCTGTATTCCCAGGCGGCTGCCTTCGAGGCCATCATTCCCATTTCCGCGAAAACCGGCGACGGCGTGGAGGAACTGCTTACCGTATGTAAAAAATACGCTGTGGAAAGCCCCTTTTTATTTCCTGAGGATGTGACCACCGACCAGCCGGAACGGCAGGTAATGGCGGAGATCATTCGCGAGAAGCTGCTTTGGTGCCTGGACAGGGAAGTGCCCCACGGCACCGCTGTGGAAATCACCAGGTTTTCTGAACGGGATAACGGTATCATTGACATCGACGCCACCATTTACTGCGAGAAAGCCAGCCATAAGGGCATCATCATCGGCAAGAACGGGGCTATGCTGAAGAAGATCTCCTC
Source organism: uncultured Oscillospiraceae bacterium (assembly GCA_944385535.1). GTDB lineage: Bacteria > Bacillota > Clostridia > Oscillospirales > Oscillospiraceae > Faecousia. Next base: position 15,019 of record CALWXR010000032.1, on the reverse strand, counting down.
CATGGCCCGCGCTGACTGCGAGAAATTTATGGGAACCAAGGTGTATCTGACTACCTGGGTCAAGGTCAAGGAGAATTGGCGGGACAGCGATTTTCTTGTCCGTAATTTTGGCTACAGCCAGTGAGGATGCTCTGTCCGGCCGGTTCCGGTTATTTTTCCCTGGGGTAGTATAAGGATTTTTGCAAATCCTTTTTATCAGGAGGGATGTCTATGAACGCCAAGGATTACTGGCAGCTGTTTATGGAGACCGGAGCGCCGGAACTGTATCTGATGTACTGTAAACATCAAAAAACGGAGGGAAGCCATGTATTTGACGATCCAGGGCATCGTTCTTCGGGTCACAGATTACAATGACAGAGATGCCCTGCTGACGTTGTTGACGCGCCGCTACGGTAAACTAACGGTGAAGGCAAGGGGGCTGCGGCGGAAAAACAGCCCCTTAGCTGCCGCCTGCCAGCTTCTGGCCTATGGAGAATTTACATTGTTTGAATACCGGGGGCAGTACACCATCAACGAGGCAACGGCCATCGAGCTGTTTACGCCCCTTCGCCGGGAATTGACCAAACTGTCCCTGGGAACCTATTTTGCCCAGGTTGCGGAGATATTGTCCCAGGAGGACATGCCAAGCCCGGAGCTGCAATCTCTGCTGCTGAACTGCCTGCATGCCCTGTGCCGCCTGGATCTGCCAGAAAAACAGATCAAAGCGGTGTTTGAGCTTCGCGCTGCATGTTTGTCTGGATACACGCCGGATCTGTTTGGCTGTCACCTGTGCGGCAGCCAAAGCCCGGAGCGTTTTGACCTTTCAGCAGGTCAGCTGGAATGTATCCATTGCAGAAGCGGGGAGTCTCAAGGCATTCGCATGCCTGTAACCCCGGCGGTTCTGGAAGCCATGCGCTTTATCTGCCTGTGCAATCCCAAAAAGATTTTCTCCTTTTATGTTGGGGAGGAAACCATGGAGATGCTGGCCAAGTTGACAGAGGCCTACTTAACGACCCAATTGGAGCGTGGGTTTTCTACCCTGGATTTTTACAAGTCTTTGTTTCTTTAGAAAGTAGATCCATGGATCATACTACAATACAGACTGCATTAGGAGATCATTATGTCTGAATTATACGAAAAATCTCTGCAAAAGCTGGAATTGAATCAGGTTTTGCAGCTTCTTTCCGACTGTGCCGGAAGCATAGGCGGTAAGGAGGCCTGTCTGAGGCTTATGCCCAGTTCTGACCTGGAGGAAGTGGAACTGATGCTGGATCAGACCACGGCCGCCTCAGAACTGTGTACCCGCAAAGGCAATCCTGTTTTTGGAGATGTGACCGACTGCTCTGCCTCTTTAGAGCGGGCTGACCGGGGCGGGTGTCTGCAGCCTATAGAACTGCTTCGGATTGGGGGCGTGCTTCGCTGCGCTCGAAACATTAAAAGCTACGTGGCTGAGGATGAGAAATCCACGGTGCTGGATGTGATGTTCAATGCCCTGACGCCCAACAAGTATTTGGAAGATCGGATTTTCGGAGCCATTTTGTCTGAGGAGGAAATTGCGGACAATGCTTCTCCGGCATTGGCGGATATTCGCAGGCATATGCGCATTCAGTCCGCCAAGATCCGGGACAGTCTGCAAAAGGTGATTTCCTCTCCCGCCTATGCCAAATTTCTGCGAGAGCCCATTATTACCATTCGGGACGGCCGGTATGTGGTGCCGGTGAAAAGCGAATGCAAAAATGACGTTCCCGGTCTGGTTCACGACGTTTCCTCATCAGGCTCTACCTATTTTGTGGAGCCTATGTCCGCTGTCAACGCGAACAATGCCCTTCGGGAATTGGAGATTAAGGAGAAGAAGGAGATTGAGCGGATCCTGTCTGAGCTATCCAGCGAGGCTGCTGCCCATAGGGAGGATATCTGCCTGAATTACACCATGCTGGTACAGCTGGATGTAATCTTTGCCAAGGCCAAGCTGGCTTATCGCATGCGGGCATGGCCGCCGATGATGAACGATCAGGGTAAGGTGGAACTGCGTAAGGCGCGGCATCCTCTGATCGATCCGAAGAGCGTAGTTCCCATTTCTCTTCGCCTGGGCACGGATTTTGATTCTATGATTATCACCGGCCCTAATACCGGCGGCAAAACCGTAACGCTGAAAACCATTGGCCTGCTTACCCTGATGGCAGAGTGCGGTCTGCACATTCCCGCGGGAGACGGAAGCCGGCTGTCTACCTTTAACGCCATTCTGGCGGATATCGGCGATGAACAGTCCATCGCACAGAGCCTGTCCACCTTCTCCAGCCATATGCGCACCATTGTGGATGTGGTGGCCCAGTGCGATGACCGGACGTTGGTGCTTTTCGACGAATTGGGCGCCGGTACGGATCCTGCGGAGGGTGCGGCGTTGGCTACCGCGATCATTGAATTCTGCCGGAAAATGGGCAGCCGTGTGGTGGCTACAACCCATTACGCGGAATTAAAGCTGTATGCTATGCGTACAAAGGGCGTAATCAACGCTTCCTGCGAATTTGACGTGGAGACCCTGCGGCCGACTTATAAGCTGCTCATTGGCATCCCCGGAAAATCCAATGCCTTTGCCATTTCCCGGAAGCTGGGACTGGCGGAAGAGATCCTGAAAGAGGCGGACGATCTGGTGGATAAGTCGGACAAGAACTTTGAGGATGTTCTGTCCCAATTGGAACAGCAGCGTCAGCAGATGGAAGCTGCCCGCCAGGAAGCGGAACGGCTCAAGCAGGAAACTGCTAAGATTAAACAGCAGAGCGAAGAATATCACGAGCAGCTTCGCAAGGAAAAGGAAAAAGCAATGGAGGCTGCCAGACGGGAAGCCCAGTATATTATTGAAGAGGCCCGTACCGCCGCCAACATTGCCAGCGAAGAGCTGAAGGCTATGCGCAAGCAGCTGCAGGACAGCGCGGACGCTTCCGGTATCAATCAGCGTCAGGCAGAACTGCGCAGAAACCTGAACGAGGTGGAAGACAAGCTGCGAGCCAACCAGCCCCCAAAGGAGCGTCCTAAGCCCTCCAGAGGGATCCTGGTAGGGGATACGGTGGAGCTTTTGAAGCTGGGGACCAAAGCCAGCGTCATTGCCATCAATAAAGACGGCACCTACCAGCTTCAGGCAGGTATTCTGAAAATGTCCGCCAAGCCCGACGAAGTGTATCTTCTGGAGCATGAAAACCCCTATAAAGAGAAGGGCGCGCGGCCAAAGCACTCCGGCAGAGAGATGAAGATGACCGCAATGCCCGCAGAAGTGGATTTGCGGGGCATGGACTGTGTGGAGGCGGTCTGCGTGATGGAAAGATACCTGGATGAGGCCATGCGTGCAAATCTGCCTTCTGTAAGGATCATTCACGGAAAAGGCACCGGCGCCCTTCGGACGGCTGTTTCCCAGTCTCTGAAGAAGAATAAATTCATCAAAACCTTCCGCCTTGGAAAATACGGAGAGGGTGAGGACGGGGTTACCATTGCCGAATTCCGATGAATTTTGCTTAAAACAAGCAGCAGAAACGATTTATATAATTTCTTCTGTAAATTGAAAAGTGTTCTTGTGAAAACAGAACGAAAAACAGTTGACTTTTTCAGTAAAAATAGCTATCATATATCCAGACCCGTTGTACGCTGATCTGGCGTGTAAAAAAGGAGTGTGTATGATATATGTTCAATAAGGAAGTAGTTGTCCGTTGCGAGTCCGGACTGCACAACAAGCAAGCGACCTATTTTGTGCAGAAAGCCAACGAGTTTGAGAGCAGTATCTGGCTGGAATCCGGGAGCCGGAAAATGAATGCCAAGAGTCTGCTGGGCATAATGTCTCTGGGAGTTGTGACCGGCTCTACGGTGACGCTGAGTGCCTCCGGATCGGATGCTGAAGCTGCTGTGAACGCTCTGGAATCTCTGCTCCAGCGGGATGTATATTAAAAAAGCTGTACTTAACCGCCTCAATGCCCCATGCATTGGGGCGGTACTTTTTCCTGACAGGAGACGCTATGACATTTGAGGAACTGAAAGAAAAAGCCCTATCCCTGCCTTACGCGCCTGGCGTGTATGTGATGCGGGACAAAACGGATAAGGTCATCTATGTGGGTAAGGCAAAGAAACTGAAAAATCGGGTCAGTCAATACTTTCAGGATACGGCCTCCCATACGCCCAAAACCCGTCTGATGGTAAGCAAGATCCATCATTTTGATGTGATCGTGGCAGCCAGCGAGTTTGAGGCATTGGTGTTGGAATGCTCCCTGATCAAACGTTACATGCCCAAGTACAATATTCTGCTGAAGGATGACAAGGGTTACCCTTATCTTCGGCTGGATATGGAGGAAGTTTATCCGAAAATTGAAATGGTAAGCAAGCTTTCTGACGACGGAGCGGACTACTACGGGCCTTACGGCGGCAGGGCTGTGACTCATGAGGTTATGGAGGCCATCCGCTTGAGCTTAAAGCTGCCAGGATGCGGGAAATCTTTTCCGAGAGATATCGGAAAGGAACGCCCCTGCCTGAACTATCACATGAACCAGTGCGAAGGCTGGTGCCAGGAGAATAAAAGCAGCGTTGAATACCGGGAAACGATCCTTCAGGCCCGGGAACTGCTTCGGGGAAATTACAAGGCGGTTGCCGATGAGATCCGGCAGCAGATGCTTTCGGCCGCGGATAATTTGGAATTTGAGCTGGCCGCCAGTCTGCGGGATCGACTGACCGCGGTGGAAAATCTGGGGCAGAAGCAGTTGGTCACAGCGGGAACCCTGGCGGATACCGACGTGGTGGGCTATGGTGAGACAGAAGCAAAAGCCTGTTTCGCGGTTCTGCATTTTTCCGGAGGCAATCTGTTAGACAAGGATTACGAAGTGTTTCCCAGGCCGGATGACAAGACGGAAGCGGTGTCCAGCCTGTTGAAGCAGTTCTATTTGAGCCGGGGACTTGCGCCAAAACGGGTTCTGCTTCCTTTTGAACTGGAAGACGGGACGCTGTTTGAGGCGCTTCTGGAGCTGCAATACGGCCGCCGTCCCAAGCTTCGGGTACCGCAGCGGGGGGACAATGTTCGGCTTGTGGAGTTAGCCTGTAAAAACGCTTTTGAAGAGGCACAGCGCGTTACAGGAAAGGAAGAGCGTTTTCAGGCGGTGCTGGTTCTTCTCGGGAAAATGCTGGCCATCGATCCTCCGGAACGGATAGAGTCTTTTGATATTTCCAATATTGCCGGTACGGATATTGTGGCCAGTATGGTGGTGTTTCAGGATGGAAGGCCGAAAAAAAGCGAGTATAAGCGCTTTAAACTGGAAGGTCTGACAGATCAGGATGACTATGCCTCCATGCGTCAGGTGGTCACCCGGCGGTTCCGCCACTACTGCGCCGGAGATAAGGGATTTGATACCGCTCCTGATCTGCTGCTGATCGATGGCGGCGTAAATCACGCTAAGGTGGCGCTCAAGGCGTTGGAGGAGATGGGATTGTCATTTCCAATATTCGGTATGGTGAAAGATGATCGTCACCGCACAAGGGCGCTGGTGACGCCTGAGGGACAGGAGATCCGTATTGACAATAATCAGGGAATTTTCTCTCTGATCGGTAATATTCAGGAAGAAACCCATCGGTTTGCCATTACCTACCACCGCCAGCTTCGCAGTAAGCGGCTGCGGTATTCTGAACTGGATGAGATCCCGGGAATCGGCCCGAAGCGTAAGCAGCAGCTTCTGCGGCAGTTTAAATCCCTGTCGGCTATGGAAAAAGCCACATTGCCGGAACTGGAGCGTTTGCTGCCCAAAGACGCGGCGGCGGCGGTATACGAACACTTCAGGACAAGGCGGGAACAATAGACAATACGGTTGTTACAGATTGGAGAAGATGCACGTGCGTGTGATCACTGGAAAGGCAAAAGGCGTACAATTGAAAACACCGGAAGGAATGCTTACGCGGCCTACTTCTGATCGGGTGAAGGAAGCGCTGTTCAGTATCATCCATTTTGAAATTCCCGGTGCTGTGGTTCTGGATCTGTTCGGCGGAACCGGACAGCTGGGGATCGAAGCGCTCAGCCAGGGGGCAAAAAGCGCTACATTCGTAGATGCCAGAGCGGATGCCTGTCAAATTATCAAAGAGAATCTGCGGCGTACCAAGCTGGGAGCGGAAGCGAAGGTGGTTCGCAGTGACTACATGGATTATTTAAATCGATGCAGGGAAAAATACAGCATCATTTTTTTGGATCCGCCTTATGGGGAAGTTTTTTTGGAAAATGCTTTAAATCGCATAACCGAAATTGACATTTTGCTTTCCGGTGGTATAATAATTGCAGAACGTCCTTTGGGAAAGGAATTGTCCCTGTCATTTGACGGATATTCCCGCTCTAAGGACTATAAGTACGGAAAGACTCTGCTGACGATTTATCGAAAAGAGTAAATGCAGACGGGATAGAATATGAAAATTGCGATTTATCCGGGCAGCTTTGACCCGGTTACCAGTGGACATTTGAATATTATTCAAAGAGCGGCCAATATTTTTGATAAGCTGATTGTTTGTGTCATGGTCAATTCCGGTAAGAATCCCATGTTTTCCCTGGAAGAGCGGGTAGCGTTGATCCGCCGGATCACAAAGGATATTCCCAACGTTGAGGTCGATGGTTCCAGCGAACTTCTGGCGGAATATGCGAAGCGACGGGGCAGCTGCGTTATTGTTAAAGGCTTGCGGGCAGGATCTGATTTCGAGAATGAGTTTCAAATGGCGCTGATTAACCGAAAAATCTATCCAGAATTGGATACTATGTTCCTGACAGCTGCCAGCGAATACATGTACCTTAGTTCCAGTACCGTAAAGGAACTGGGGCGCTATGGCGTGGATCTTTCAGATTTCTTACCACAAGAGATTATTCCGGACTTTCAAAAAAAGCTTGAACAACGTAAGAAATCCATCACTTAAGGAGGAAAATGAATATGAGCGACCGTAATTCTGAAGATATTATTGGTGCCCTGTACGATATGGTGCAGGATGCCCGATCCATGCCTCTGGCGGCGGATAAATGCATTTTGGAGCGAGACCGTGTTCTGGACATGCTGGATGAGATCATTGCCCAGCTTCCCGGTGAACTGAAGCAGTCCCGCACGATTGTGGAATCCAGAAACGAACTGATCACCCAGGCGCGCCGGGAGGCGGAGGGAATTCTCCGGGATGCCCAGGAAAAAGCAAAGCAAATGGTGACCAAAGAAGCCATTTATATGGAAGCCAAGAAACGCAGTGAGGAACTGGTAAATCAGACGCAGGGGCGCATCAACCAGATCCAGAAAGCCGGTAACGAGTATATGGATGAATCTCTGCGTCAAACGGAAGAGGTTATTTCCAAGGCTCTGAATGAGATCCGGGAAACCCGGATGAAATTCCGTACAGTTACGGAAGCTCAGGGCCAGCGCAAGGCGCAGAACAAAGCGCCCAATTTGGATGTTGAAGTATAATAAAGCAGGACCCCGCCGGGGTAGGTCACAAGCCTACCCCGGTTCTATTTTTGCCCGGACAAGAATAGGTTGAAGGGAAAGGGGAGAGGGCAATGGTTGTAAATCGCAAAGTGTCCGGAACCGCGGCGTCTATGCCCGGCGGCCTGGTTCTGGGCGCGGTCGTCAGTCTCGGTGTGACGATTCTGATGTCGTCTTTACTTGCAAAAATGATAAACGACGGGATGATGAAGGCGGAAAATATAGGTTATGGGATTATGGTGCTTCTTTTGGCGGCGTCCTTTACAGGCGCGCTGACAGCATGCTCCAGAATCAAGCGGCGGAGAATGCTTGTTTGTGGACTGGAGGGGCTGATCTACTTCGGGATACTGCTTTCTATAACCGCGCTGTTTTTCGGCGGGCAATACAGCGGCGTAGGTGTAACAGCATTGCTGATTATGGCGGGGAGCTTTTGCGCCGCATTGCTGGGATTACGGCAGGGAAGGGGAGTGAAGGGCAGAAAACCAAGAAGACGAAATCGTTAATGTGTACAAATTTTCTGACAGGTAAATGATTTTTACCTGTCAGAACGAAACTGCAAGAAAAGTTGCATAAACTATATTTAGTAGAAAACTCCGGAATTCCTCCCAAGATATTGTCAGATAATTGAAAATGATAAAGGAAAAAGAGTGGGCAGTTTACGTGGTTTACATAATAATGTTAACATAAATATCGTCATAATCTACAAAAAAAGGGCATTTATCTAAAAAAGCTTGAATTTTTGTAAATTTTGGAGTATAGTATGGGTGTATTCAATTTAGGGTATTGTTGTTTAGCGTGCCGTGTACACCTGCCCTGGCTCCAGATTGCAGGAGGTGTGTAGTTACATGGCACGGTTTTTCCGTTATGTTCTGTCCCTGTGTCAGCGCAAGGGTTGCTACTTTTTTCTTGCATTCTTCTATTTGTCCGGCCTTTTGCTCGGTATTACCATTGCCTTTACCGCAGGAGACGTCAATCTCAATTTGATGCGCGGAATTCCCCACGCTTCCGTGTCGATCGTTGGTTCACTGTGTATAACAATATTACCTTTTCTGTTATCCGCAATCGCGGTTTCTATATCCAAGCCATGGCTGCTGTTGGTTATCAGTTTTGCAAAGGGGTTTTTGTTTTCCTTTATCGCCTTTACCGCGATGCAGAGCTTTGGTAACGCCGGCTGGCTGATTCGGTGCCTTCTTTGCTTCAGCGATGGCCTGTTTCTTCCGGTGTTGTATTTTTACTGGCTTCGGCGCATATCCGGCAGATCCACCGCTTCCTGTTGTGAGACAATGCTTTTTTTGCCCCTGGCAGTGCTGATTGGAAGCATTGATTTTCGTATCATCTCGCCGTTTTTGGCGCGTCTGATAAATTGATAGAAAGGTATATTGGTACGCTGATTCATGTTGGACCTGATTCATGCTTATGAAACTTACCTGACAAAGGTAAAACAAGCTTCGAACAACACAGTCTCTTCTTATCTGCGGGATATTCGCCAGTTCTCCCAGTGGCTGCAGAAGGAGGAAGGCCTGGATGTTCTGGAGGCTACCCAAGTGAATATTAGCGCTTACCTGCGGTATCTGCAGGATCAGGGAAAATCCGGGGCAACCGCTTCCCGGATGTTAGCCAGCCTGAAGAATTTCTACGCTTATGTGGTTTCAACCGGGTTTCTGGAGGAATCTCCGGTCAGTGGAGAGATCCACGTTGACAGGGGAGAGAAGAAGCTGCCCCAGATCCTCACAGGGAAGGAAGTGGAACGCCTGCTGGCTCAGCCCAGCGGTACCGACGCCAAGGGGCTGCGGGACAAAGCCATGCTTGAAGTGATGTACGCCACCGGAATTCGCGTCACAGAATTGATCGACCTGAATGTTGAAGATGTGAATCTGGAGCTTGGTATCATCAAGTGTCACAGCGCCAAGAAGTCTCGGGCGATCCCATTGTACCCGGCGGCCCTTCGGGCCCTTGGGGTGTACTTACGGGAAGTTCGCGTGGTTATGGTAGCGGATCCCCAGGAGAAAGCTTTGTTTGTGAATGTCAGCGGCGGAAGAATGAGCCGACAGGGCTTCTGGAAAATCCTGAAGCACTATCAGGAAAAAGCCGGGATCGAGAAGGAGATCACGCCCCACACGCTTCGTCACAGCTTTGCGGTACATCTGCTGGAAAATGGCGCGGATCTGGGTTCCTTGCAGGAACTGATGGGCCACAGCGATATTTCTTCTACCCAGATTTATACCCATATGGTGAATCAAAAGATTAAATCTGTCTATGAAAAATGCCATCCGAAAGCATGAAAAGCCTGCCGTGTCAGAAACGGCAGGCTTTTACATTTTATCGGTTTTCAGGTTTACAGATGACGGCAGAAGGGAAATATGACAAGGGTATGTTTCTTGACAGTATGCCGTGCTTTATTGTATAGTAAATGTGTGACAGCGTCGTGCAGAAAGCGAGGACTCCGAATTATATGAAGGAAACTGTGATTAACGAAAAAATAAGCTATATTGCATGCACGGATGACCCCTTATCGGCAGATATTGGTATCATTCGAAATGGGGACACTACATGGCTTTATGATGTTGGCAGTGATGAGCGCGCAATTTCCGAATTAACAGGCAGCTTCCATATTGTTCTGTCCCATTTTCATCGGGATCATACCGGCAATATCGGTATGCTGAACGTCAAAGAATCCTATGTATCCCGCGAGACCAAACGCCATGTTGGGACCGGCACCGTTGTAGATACGGACCTTTTCATTGACGGCCTGCACATTTTCCCGCTTCCCTCCAGCCATTGCAGTGGCTGCCTGGGGCTGGAAATTGATGAGACCTATGCATTTGTAGGCGACGCGCTTTACAGCAAATGTAAGGACGGTTATTATATTTTCAATGCTCAGCTGGTAAAAGAGGAAATGGAAGCTTTGAAAAAGCTGAAAGCGCCCTTCCTGCTGGTCAGCCACCACAAAGGGATGGTTCGCCGCCGGGATGAAGTAATTGCAGAACTGGAAGCGCTGTACCATTGCCGGGATAAAAACAGCAGGGAGATTAAAATTAAACAAGGATAAGTCAATTCGAGCGGACAGACAGTTTCCTGCCTTGCAGAAAGGCAGAATCATGGCTATGGATAAGGAATCGCCAAGTTGTTGAACAAAAATGGCTTACATATCCCGGTTTGTTCAGCAGTTCAGAAAGGAGTTGCTTTCATGGGAAGAAAAAAGTGGATTCTTGGGGCTTTGATAATCCTTCTTGCCGCCGCAGTGGCTGCATTTGTCTTTTGGGACATACTGACTGTGATTTTTGCACCCAAATTGGTTCTATCTGCCGCTGTTTCCGACGGACTGGAAAAGCTGGAAAACCGGTTTGACGACAGCCCTCTCTGGATCCTGGCAGAAGGAGTTGATGAAGAGGGACGCAATACCACGCAAATGTCCCTTTCCACAACAGACTCGCTCCTGGGGACGATTAATTACGATATGACTATTTTTTCGGATTGGACCCGCAACCAGATTCTTGCCCAGGGAACGGTATCCCCAGAGAACAGCGATTTGAATCTTTCCGTATACCTGGACCGGGAATTTGCGGCGATCACTTCAGCGGAATTGCTTCAGGGCGGGTGGTATGGCATCACCTATGACACCTTTTCAGAGGATCTTCAATCCATTCCGCTGGTATCCCTTCTGGTTCCTGATAATACCGTTTCCCAGTGGGAGGAGGACGTTTCGGCTCTGCAGACATTTATGAATCAATCTCATAAACTTCCTGAATTGCCCGAATTGAGCCAGGAGGATGTACGGGCTTTGCTGTTGGGAATTCTTGGACTGAAGAGCAGCGTCCAGCGGGAAAACTGCAATATAAACGGTCAGGATTTGGCATGCTGGCGCATCTCCTATCATGCCGAAGGCAAGAAAGTAGAGAATTTGTTGAGCTATATCATAGAGGGTGACACTTCCGGCGGAGAACTCAACGGAGTGTTTTACCTTTATGAGAATACCCTTGTGAAGCTTTTGCTGGAGGGCAGGGCAGGGGAGCAGGGGATTACCTGTTCTTTGGTTTTGGGGCTTGATGCTTCGAAGGATCCTTTGCAATTCGAGATGGTGAATAATAACGGGAAAGATGTAACAAATCTTGACGCGATGATCCAGGCGGCAGGGGATGGGAATGAACGAATGGGCAGCATCCAGCTGAACAATTCTACAGTTTCCTACACCTGGAATTCAGACAGCGGAGATTTGCTGCTGACTTTGCCGACAACAGGAGATATCCGTATGACTCTTTCACCGGCTGAAAACGGCTTTCAGATCATAACCAACGATCTTTCAAAGATACTGGGATCAGACAGCAATACTATCGGTGAATGCGTCATGACTGTGGGAAAAGGCGCGGATATTGCCGTTCCCGAATATAAGAATTTGGATACTTGGTCCATGAATGATCTTCTTGTGCTGCTCGGCGGCATTGGCTCCATGATCGGACTGACCGACAACTAAAAATAAATCCGGATATAATCAAAAGCAGCCGCGATTGCAGCTGCTTTTGATTATAAAAATGTCGGAATTCAAAAAGAATTAAATGCCTGTCATAGCTGCCAGAACATCCACTTCCATCTTCTGGATGCTCTTCTTCATGGCCAGACCTTCGCAAATATCCACATCTGTAAAGCCGCCCTCGTGGGTGCAGACGATGCGGTTGGTCTTGCCCTGAAGCAACAATTCCACAGCAAGATAGCCCATTTTCGTAGCATTGACACGATCCCGGCCGGTGGGCGTTCCGCCGCGCTGAATGTGGCCAAGCACCGTGACCCGGGGATCCAGGTCAATGGCATCCTTAATTCTGGCGGCAATATTCGAGGCAGAGCCGGCGCCTTCGGCAACAACGATCATGTAATGGGTAAATCCATTAAAACGAGCCTGGCGGATCTTTTCAATCACATCCCGTTCAAAATCAAACGGCTCTTCAGGAACCAGTACGGCGGTAGCGCCTACAGCCAGGCCTACATACATTGCCAAATAGCCTGCGTTGCGGCCCATGACCTCCACCACAGAGCAGCGTTCGTGGGACTGCATGGTATCCCGCAGCTTATCGATGCATTCAATGGCTGTATTGGCAGCGGTATCGAATCCAATGCAGTAATTGGTACAGGAAATATCGTTGTCGATGGTGCCGGGGATGCCGATAACATTGATCCCGTACTTACTCAGAGCCAAAGCGCCCCGGAACGTACCGTCACCACCGATGGCGATAATGCTGTCCAGGCCCAGGAACTTACAGGTGGAGACAGCCTTACGCTGGCCTTCCTCGGTCATAAACTCCTGGCTGCGGGCAGTGTACAGAATTGTGCCGCCTCGGTTGATGGTGTGAGAAACGCTTTTCTCATCCAATTTTACTATGTCACCGGAGATCAGACCATTCCAGCCCCGCCGAACGCCATAGCACTCGATACCGTGGTAAAGCGCGGTTCGAACAACGGCACGTACACAGGGGTTCATACCCGGCGCGTCGCCGCCGCTGGTGAGAACACCGATTCTTTTAATGCTCATAAAGATATCCTCCTATTGGGCCACCTGGATTAAGTTTTTGATGCCTTTATTTTACTGGCTGAAAGAGGAAAAGTAAAGACAAATTTCAGAAAAATACTGGTTTCCAAAAAACTAACCGATTGCTATCAGGAACGGGCAAGTTTAAACCGGTGTGCCGCAAGAACCGCAGTGAATAACGCCGTCAAAGACTGCTTCTTCAGGCATCAGAACTTTCTGCTTTTCTGTAGAAACATCAGCTGCAAATCTACTTAATCCATGTAAAAACAAAGAGGGAAGAGGCATTAATAAAAAAGCCTTCTGAACCATGAGCCAAACGAACGCAACAAAATAAAAATTTTGTTGCGTTCAGAAGCAATTTGTGTTATACTATGATCAAAGCACATTCCATCCCATAATTACGGAGGCCGCCGCTATGCAGAAATATCATGACTGCCCGCAGATCCTGCGGGAATTTCTGATTTATCACGAAAATATCAAAGGTCAGTCTCAGCTGACCATTTCCGAATACTATCTTGACTTAAGAATGTTTCTTCGCTTTGTTAAGCTTATGCGTCGGGATATGCCAATGTCCACGCCTTTAGAAAGCATTGATATCAAAGATATTGATATCAAATTTATTCGGGAAATTGAAACATCAGATATTTTTGACTTTCTTTCCTATTTGGCAAATGACCGTGCGATCAACCCGGAATCCGGAGCTCCGGAATACGGTATTTCCCCGGCAGCGCGCGCCAGGAAGCTGTCGGCCATCAAGTCCTTTTATAAGTACCTCACCGTCAGAACAAAGCAATTAGACGAAAACCCTGTGGCAGATTTGGAATATCCAAAACTGCGGAAAAGCCTGCCTAAATATCTGACTTTGGAGCAATCGGCAGCATTGCTAAGCTCTGTTTCCGGCCCAAATGAAAAGCGTGACTATGCCATTTTGATGCTGTTTCTAAACTGCGGGATTCGCCGCAGCGAACTGGTTGGGTTAAATTTAACCGATGTTTACGAAGATAGGATACGAGTCGTAGGCAAAGGCAATAAAGAACGATTTGTCTATTTTGGCACCGCCTGTCGGAAAGCCATCGACGCTTACTTGCCCGAACGCAACAAAAAAGTGCTCTCCGACAATCGAGCGTTATTCGGTTCCCGAGACGGCAACCGTATCAGCGTCACAGCGGTCCACAGGCTGGTGAAAAAAGCGCTTTTACAGGCAGGATTGGATTCTACCCAATTTTCCGCCCACAAGCTTCGCCACACCGCAGCGACAATGATGCTGTCAGGCGGCGTAGACGTGAAAACCGTTCAAGAAGTTTTAGGACACGAAAACCTGAACACGACGCAAATCTATACCCATATTGAAAACACTGAGCTGAAAATCGCTGCCGAAGCCAATCCCCTATCCAAGCTTGATTTTACGGAAAAAGTTGATTATAACAAAGAAAGCAACCAATAGTTTACATATAAATTTATTTCTTAATGGTGATATTATGTCTATTGGAGAACGAATCGCGGAACTTCGCAAGGAACAGAATCTGTCTCAAGTTCAGCTTGCGGATGCAATGGAGGTCTCCCGCCAAGCGGTCAGCAAATGGGAAACGGATCAGAGCAGCCCTGACTCTTTAAAGCTGATTAAGCTGGCGCAGATTCTGGATACGGACATAGAATACTTGACTACTGGCAGAAGAAGCTATGGGCGGCGGCCTCCTGTGGTGATCAAAACCGTGGAGACCGTGGAAAAGGTGGTAGAAAAGCCGGTAATTCAGGTCGTCGAGAAGGTTGTTGAAGTGGAAAAACCGGTTGTTCAGATCGTGGAAAAGAAAGTGCCGGTAAAGCAGCCGGTCATACAAAAAGTTGTACGAACGAAATACAAGCAAGAGCCATTCACTTTGCTAATCGTGGGAGCCGTTTCTTTTGCCGTTGGTTTGATTTTGGGGTTACTTCTTTGAACCCCTCCCCTCTCCCCTCTTTCCAGAGAAAGTTATTAAACGCATATATAGGAACTTGTAAAAGTCTCTAAACGCCGGGCAACAGGAAACGGAAAACCATACCCCAAAAGGAAAACACCTAA
>CALWXR010000031.1 GCA_944385535.1 uncultured Oscillospiraceae bacterium | reverse complement strand
TGACGATCCACCCAAAACCATGGCTAGAGTTGTAAAATTTCTACCAGCTGGTGTCCAACTTGCACTTGCAATTTTCGCCTGAAATATGTATTGAAAAAATGGGATTAACTCCCTACATTCAAGGACACCTTTGCCACGGAGATACACGTCTGAGTAAAGGAAAAACAATCCGCGTATTGATGGAGCGCTATCATATTGAAAGCTGCGTTTACATCGGAGATACGCAGCACGATTACGAGGCCACTGTGGAAGCGGGGATTCCATTTATTTGGGCATCTTATGGATTTGGAGAGCCCGAAAAGTATACAGCGAAAATTCATACTTTTCCGGAGCTTCTTGATTTGTGTTGAAATCGCGTCTGAAACGAAGAAAATCTAAGGAACCTCTGAATAAATCGTCTTGGGCGGACGGCCGGATCGAAAGCCCCATCCGCTCTTGCCGATTTCATCAGAGCTTTCCTAAAAAAGAAGGGACTGCTTGCATGATTTACACAGTTACTTTGAATCCCGCTCTGGATAAAACCGTCCAGGTGCCCAACATGACGGTGGACGCCGTCAACCGCATCACCGAGATGCGTACCGATCCCGGCGGCAAGGGCATTAATGTGTCCAAGGTTATCCAGAAGCTGGGGGGCGAAAGCACCGTCCTTGCGCTGCTGGGTGGCAGTACAGGCCATAAGATTGCAGATGCATTGGAGGAAATGGGGCTGAAATGCCGCGTGACCTTTATCCCCGGGGAAACCCGCACCAATCTAAAAGTGGTTGACCCGGTGCGACATACCAACACAGATATTAATGAGCCGGGCATTGAAGTCACCGGGGAAATTCTGAATGGTATGCTCTGTGAACTGGTTGCTATGGTGAAACCCGGGGATATCGTTGCCATCTCCGGCAGCCTGCCCAAGGGCTCTCCCAAGGATACCTATTACCGCTGGGTTTCCGAATGTAAGAAAGCCGGGGCCAAGGCGTTCCTGGATGTGGATGGTGCGCTGCTGGCCGATGGCTTGAAGGCGGTTCCCTATCTGGTAAAGCCCAACAACGAGGAGCTGTCCCGGCTGGTGGGGAAGCCCTTGGAAACCATAGAAGAACTGACCTCCGCCGCCGGGGAACTGCTGGATTTAGGCGTGGAAAAAGTAGTTGTTTCCATGGGCGGCAAGGGCGCGTTGTATATTACCAAAGAAACCGTCATTCAGGCTGAGGGATTGAAAGTTCCTGTGGGCAGCACTGTGGGAGCCGGTGACAGTGTAGTTGCGGCCCTGGCTGTTGCCGAAGAACGCGGCCTGTCATTGGAAGAAGCGGTCTGCCTGTCCACCGCCACCGGAGCCGCCAACGTCATGTGCAGCGGTTCTCAAGCGGCGGAATATGAAGTCATTGAATCCCTGATCGGAAAAGTACAATACAAAGTCATTTAATTTGGGAGGAATCAAGCGATGAAAACAAAAGCATTGAGAATGTACGGCGCCTATGACATCCGTCTGGAAGAAATGGAACTGCCCGAAATCACCGAGGAAGAAGTTCTGATGCGTGTGGTCAGCGACTCGCTGTGTGCTTCTACCTATAAAGCCATCAAGCAGGGCTCTGCCCATAAGCGGGTTCCCAAGGATATTGCCGAGCATCCCGTCATCCTGGGCCATGAGATGTGCGGCGAGATCCTGCAGGTGGGTGAAAAACTCGCTGACCAGTGGAAGGTAGGCCAGAAGGTGGTTATCCAGCCTGCCCTGAAGCTGCCCACCGGCTACGATCCCGGCTATTCCTATCCCTACATCGGCGGCAATACCCAGTATGCCGTAGTTCCTAAGGTGGTTCTGGAGCGGGGCTGCCTGCTGCCCTACAATGGGGAGGGCTACTTCGGCGGCTCTCTTGCAGAAAGCCTTGGCTGCATCATCCGGGGCTACAAGGGTCTGTATCACACCGACTATACCAACTATGAACGTTTCGATGGAGCCAAGAAGGACGGCAGAATCGCTATCTTAGGCGGCGCCGGGCCCATGGGTATCGGCACCGTAGAGCTGGCTATCGGCTACGCGGGCGTGAAGCAGGTCGTTGTAACCGACTTGAACCAGGAACGGCTGGATTTTGCCGCCGCCAAGGTCACCCCTGCTTACGCCAAGGAAAAGGGCGTGGATCTGCACTATGTCAATACCAGCGGTCTGGAAGATCCTGAGAAGTATCTTCTGGAGCTGTCCGAGGGCGGCTTTGACGATGTGTTCGTTATGGTTCCTGTTCCTGCCCTATTCTCCATGTCCGAGCGGATCGCCCGGGAGGACGGCTGTATTAACTTCTTTGCCGGTCCCGCTGTCCACGATATGCCTGGTTCTCTGAACCTGTACCGCGTCCATTACGACGGCATCCATGTGGTGGGTACTGCTGGCAGCATTCCGGTGGACATGACCGACATTCTGACCCTGATGGAAGAAAACAAAATTCGCGGCGGTGTGCTGGTATCCCACATTCTGGGTCTGAACGCCGCAAAGGATGCGCTGCTGGCTATGGAGAAGCCCAGCGGCGCCAAAAAAGTGTGCTACAACGCTCTGGATCTGCCCCTGATTGCCATTGCCGACCTGCCTGAACTGGGTAAAACGAACGAGCTGTACCGCAACCTTGCGGAGATCGTGGAGCGCAACGGCGGCCTGTGGTGCAATGAAGCAGAAGCTTATCTGCTGGAGAACGCCCCTAAGCAGTAAGGATATCAGAAAAGCCTGAGCCCATGCTATTTCCGTTTGCCTGCCGCCTGTAGATGTGCTATACTTGGGGCAGAACAAAATCAGGAGGCTTCGCTATGGAACAACGCCGCAATGCTATTGTAAAATTGGTAGACAGTCAGGGCTCTATCAGCTTTTCCCAACTGAAAGCTGCCTTTCCCCAGGTTTCCGAAATGACCCTGCGGACGGATTTGAAAGCGTTGGATCAGGCAAAGCGGATCGTCCGCATTCACGGCGGTGCGAAATCTATAGAGCAGGTCATCGGCACGGACGATTTGCTGGGCCGCAGAATGACCCGCAATATGAGCGCCAAGGAGCAGATCGCAGAAAAAGCGGTGAAGCTGCTTCATCCCAATACAACAATTTATTTGGATTCCGGCAGTACCACCACCGCTTTGGCCCACGCCATTCCTGATGAATCCTATTTAATATTTACCAATGGTCTAAGCTGCGCTATGGAGCTGGCACGGCTTACTGCCCCCACAGTTTTTGTCCCCGGCGGCACACTGAACCGTTATTCTATGAGCGTCTGCGGGATTCAGGCGATCCAAGAAATGCGCATGGTCAACTTCAACATGATGTTCTTAGGGGTCACCTGTTACAGCCAGGATGTGGGCTTTACCTGCGGCGTGGAGATGGAAGCCAAGCTGAAGCAGACGGTGCTGCATCGGAGTGAACAGGTTGCGGTTTTGATGGATTCCTCCAAGGTCGGAAGAAAGAGCACGTTTACGATTTGTGATCTTCCCGATGTGGATATCATCATTTCCGATGGGGCGCTGCAACCGGAGTTCCTGGAAGAATGCAGAAAGCATAATGTCACCGTGTATTGATTCTGCCAGCCGGCAAAGAAAACCTGCCCATAGCGACGAATTTGCTGCAAACGAATATATGCAGAAAAATGGCCGACGAAAGTCGGCCTTTTACGCGCTTATTTGAATATTTCAAGAACTTTTTCTGTAAGAGCAGCAGCCAAAGCCGCATGACTTTCAGGTGACATATGCACACCGTCCACATCGGACGCGGACGCAACCGACGCGGCATCAAAGAATTCCACATTCTCAAGCTTTGCGTAGTGGGAGTATATCTCACGGAACTTCTTGGATTCCTCCGGAGCCTCTGGCAGGAAGCTGCTGTAAGGATTCAGTTCAAACATACGGCGGCTCTGTTCAATAGGAGAAACCACCAGGATTTTTGCGTTTTCGTTAAAAATGGGGGAAGATGAAGCCAGCGTCGCATTTGCGCGCTTGCAGACGTCTACAAGCTTTTCCATACCGCGGGCAGACCGGATAGCGTCAACAAATTTCAAATCATTGGTGCCAAGAGACAGAATAACCATATCCAGAGGGGCAGATTGCTTCAGCACCATAGGGAGGTATTCCAGACCGTTCAGGATGGGATTCATTGGGTCGTCATAGACAGTGGTTCGTCCCGATAGACCCGCTTCTATCACATAATAGTCTTTTCCCAGCGCCTGTGCCATCCGTCCCGTCCAACGAACGCTTCGAGGATAACGCGCTCCGGTACCAGGTGTATATCCCCATGTATTGGAATCACCGTAACATAGAATGTTTTTCATACTGACAGTTCCTTTCCTGGTTTATAAGGGGCTTACCCGATTTTGCCCGCAAGAGTCAAGCGCCGGTTTGCGGCTTCTGATTCTGGAAGCGGTAAGTGTTGGGGGTAATGCCCTCATAGCTCTTAAATCTGCGGCTGAAGCTGGAAACATTGTAGTATCCAACCTGATCGCATATTTCCTGCAAGGGCATAGATGTAGTACGCAGAAGCTCCTTTGCCCGTGTCATACGAAGCTTGATCAAATAATCCATCATGGTACACTGCATATTCTCCTTGAAGAAGCTGCTCATATTGGAAGGAAGCATGGAGAAATGGGTCGCGACTTCATTCATAGAGAAATCACAGCGGTGATAATTTTCTGAAATATAGGAAAGAAGCTCACTCAGCAATTTGCTGTCACTCGTGCCGGATGCCGTTTCTTTTGCTTGGGTCATAACAGCGCGGGCGGAATTTACGATATCGATTAGCTGATGAAACGTCTCGGCTTTGCTCAGCTGCATAAGCAATTCAGAGAGTATATTTGCGTCGTTGATAAAACCGGAAGAGTCGTTCAGCAAAGCCTTGAGAATATCCGCGCAGATACTTCTTGCAAGGTAAGTAGGCATATCGTAATCTATGATGTACTGCAGCAGAACATCTATGGAAGCGCCAATCTGCTTTGTGTCACCGGACGTAATGACGTTTTGCAGTTTCCTGACTTCTTGCCTGGGGTAGGGGCGGTTGAAGTTGAAGTTAGAGGTAACTTCATCATAGGGAATTACAATGCCCGCGCCCTTTACAGTCCGGTATTCCAACGCGCTGACAGCTTGCAGCAGCGATTTATTGACATCTAAGGTTCCTTCGTGGACGTGGCCGATGCCTACCACAGAAGTAAAACCGAAATTATCATTCAACTGACCCAGCGCGGCATAGAACGGCTCCAGATTGTTGGCAGCCTGCGAATTTGGAACATTATGGATAAACACAAGCTGGTCTCTCTTAATTGAGAAAACATACTTGCTGTCCATTGTTTTGCACAGCTCCTCGCTGATGGCTGATGCAATCAGATCCATAGAACTGCGTTTATCTTTCGGAATCAGGAAGGTACTGACGAAGAAATAGGAATGCTTAAACGCCAGACCGATCTGCTCACAGTCGGCGTTAAAGTCCTTCAGGCTTCCGTAAGCGTCGTTCAGAAGATAGTGCAGCCGGGTTCTTTGAATCGCATCCACATTGGCGGACATAGTCTCGTTCAGTCTGGAGTTTTCTGTGCGCAGATGATGGAAAGCGTTTCTGATCATAGAGAAATCGTCCAGCGGGCCCTGATCCGCGGTGTTCTGTATGGGGTGTTCCACATTCTTACGCAGCTTTTTAACAGGCTGATAGTTGACATAAACAAGAAGATAGATCAGCACACCACCGACAATGGCTGTAAGCAGCAAGAAAATAAGGAAGAAATCGCCTACATTAAACAGCGTGGAATAAATATTGCTGTCCATTGGGATGAATGTGACAGCCTGCCAGCCATATCTGGCAGAAATGGTCTGTACCGTCAAATATTTTTTGCCCTGCCACTGGATTTCGTGCTCCTGCCCATCCACAGGAATTCTGTTTTCCGGGGCTGAGAAGTAGTCAACCAGCTCGTCGGACTCGTTGTGGTCGTTACAGAACATGAACTCGCCGTCCTGATTGAATACCAGCGTTGTCAAAGCCATGTCATCAGAGTGAATGTCAAAGAAATCCGCTAAGGAGCTGGTGGGAACGCAAAGCACAATATAGGTATCTGTGGTAGCCCGAATGGGATAGATCAGGGAAATATGGGAGCTTCCCGGCAGCGTATTGCTCATTGTAGCGGTACTGAGAGAAGTAAAATACTTTTGAGCGGAAATAAACTCCTTCAAATCTCGCCCTGTGGTATCCACATAGCAATCCGTGAAAAATACAGATGGCCGGGCAATGGATGCGTGCATACCTGAGCTGATTATGGTATCTGATTCCGGGAAATAGACAAACAATCCATCGATATCCTGAGACAGGCGGTAGGCATAAGAAAGGTCGTTGAGAATGAGCTCGCTGGAAATGTCGCCGTTATTATCGGTAACAAATTTCAGATTCATCAAGTAGGATTCGATGCCATCGCCCTGCTGAAGAAACAAGCACTTCTCCTGATGGCTCAGCAGCGCATTGTCAAGGAGCCGTACAGAAGCGGTTTGCTCATTTTTTATCATGTTGTTGAATTCTTCCACAACCTCTTTGGCGATGTATTGCTGATACATGGCGTAAAGGACACAGATCGGAAGAATCAGAACTGCCAGCATAGAAACAAATAAGCGCACAGCAAAGGTGCGTTTGATCTTTACCCGCATTTCAATCCCTCCTTTGCACTGCGCTTTTCTTGAGATTACAGTTTAACATGGACGGCTGGAAAAATCAAGCAACGGCGGCTTTTGCGGTCCGGAATATAAAAACTGCAAAGTGATATAAAAAAAGCAAAGCAAATCGCCGGTCATTTCGCTTAATTTGACTGTAACAATTTTGAATAAATTGTACAAAATTTGTATAATTTCGGCAACTATCCCTAAAAAATGCAGATTGAAGAAAACACTGATTGTTGATACCATATAGCCAACAATTTCCGCGGCCCACGCCAATTTCTCAACTGGAAAGGATGTCACCATGAACCTGACAAATCGCAAGCGAGTGTTTGATCCAATCTCGGCAACATTTACGCTGATCATTATTGCGTCGCTGGTAGTGTTCAACGTACTGCCTCTTATTAAGATTTTGATTGAAAGCTTTACCAACGCCGATGGTGTTACATATTCCTTTATGGGTTATGTGAGAGCCTTCCAGTATGAGCAGAACCGGGAGGCCATCATCCACACGTTGGTGTCAAGCTCTCTGGCGGCACTGCTGTCCACCATCATTGGCTTTATTTTCGCCTATTGCTCCTGCTATTTGAAGATGCGGTTCAAGCGGCTGTTTGACTTTGTGGCGCTGCTTCCGATCATCTCCCCGCCTTTTGCCATGTCCCTGTCCACGATTCTGCTGTTCGGCGGCAAGGGCCTGATTTCCAAGACTCTTCTTGGAATCCAGAACGCGAACATCTATGGATTCTGGGGACTGCTGTTTGCGCAGACGTTCAGCTTCTTTCCTATGGCATATCTGGCTTTGAAGGGTGTTCTGGCAAGCATCGATCCCTCCATTGAGGAAGCGGCAAGAGATATGGGTTCCTCCCGCTGGAAAACCTTTACCAAGGTTACATTGCCTCTGGCACTGCCCGGCATTGGCAACGCGTTTTTGGTTGTCTTTATTAAATGTGTAGCGGATTTTGGCAATCCCAACTTTATCGGCGGCGACTACCTGACCATGGCGACCCAGATTTACTTCCAGGCTACCGGCGGTTATGAGATGCAGCGCTGCTGTGCCCTGGCGATGCTGTTGCTGGTTATGACATTGATCATCTACCTGCTGTCTCAGTCTGTTTTGACCAAGCGAACCTATGTTACCATTACAGGCAAGGCCACCCGTGAACGCACGCCCATTGAGGAAAAGCACATTACCATCCCCTTAAATATTTTCTGCGGCGTTGTGACCGCCCTGGTTCTGCTGATGTACTTCATGATTCCCGTTGTTTCCTTTATTAAGGTCTGGGGTGTCAACTATGAGTTTACCTTTAAGAACTATCAGCAGGCATGGAAGCTGGGCAGCGAAGCTCTGTTTGATACCCTGTGGCTGGCGGTGATAACAACGCCTTTGACCGGCTTGCTGTCCATGCTGATGTCTTTCCTGATCGTGCGCAAAAAGAATAAGCTGACAGGCTTAATGAATACGCTTGGTATGATGGGTATGATCATTCCTGGTACGATTCTGGGCTATGCCTATGTTCTCCAATTCAACGAGCCTCCCATTGTCTTGACCGGCAGCCTGATCCTGATGGTAGCGTCTTGCTGCAGCCGCTATCTGCCATTGGGCCTGAGCTCCGGCGTTACCTCCCTGCGGCAGATCGATCCCTCCATTGAGGAATCTGCTGCTGACCTTGGCGCGAACAGTATGAAAGTGTTTGTTAAGGTTACCATTCCTCTGATTCGCTCCGCGTTCTTCGGCGGTCTTGTGTATGTGTTTGTTCGGACTATGACCTCCATGTCCGCGCTGATTTTCTTTGTGTCTCCCAGACACCAGCTTTTGACCACCACCATCATGCGGATGGTAGCGGATGGCCGTTACGGCGCCGCCTGTGCTATGGGCACGATGATGATTATTGTTGTCCTGATAGCCATTGCCTGCCTGTATGGACTGATTGGCTTGTTCGGCGTAAACCGGAAAGAAATTAAGCTGCTGTAATGCAGAGATAAATACCCCGACTATCTGAAATGCCAGAATCAAATTGGCGGAATGGAGCTTACATATGAAAAATACAAACACCAAGAATGTTACCTTAAAAAATGTTATCCGTGAATATGTTTCCCCTGATAAAAAGACCTTCCGGGCAGTCAATGACATCTCTCTGGAAATTCACTCCGGCGAGTTTGTTACCCTGTTGGGACCTTCCGGATGCGGCAAGACAACGACTCTGCGTATGATCGCCGGCTTTGAAAATCCTACTTCCGGCGATGTGTTCATCGGTGACGAGAACGTTACTGCTGTAACGCCTGACAACCGGGATACCGCCATGGTGTTCCAGAGCTATGCCCTGTTCCCGCACTATGATGTATTCAACAATATTTCCTTTGGCCTGCGGCTGCGCAAACTCAAAGAAGATGAGATCAACAAGCGCACGAAGGAGATTATGGAACTGGTAGGCTTGAAAGGTCTGGGCGAGCGCTTACCCAATCAGCTCTCCGGCGGTCAGCAGCAGCGTGTTGCCCTTGCCAGAGCTCTGGTGGTTGAGCCTGGTGTGCTGCTTTTTGACGAGCCTCTTTCCAATCTGGATGCAAAGCTCCGTGTCTCCATGAGAAATGAGATCAAGCGTATCCAGCGCCGCCTGGGGATCACCAGCATCTATGTTACCCATGACCAGTCTGAGGCTATGGCTCTTTCTGACCGGGTCATCGTTATGAACAAGGGTGTTATCGAGCAGATCGGCACTCCAAACGAAATCTACAGCCATCCCGCTTCCGTGTTTGTCGCGGACTTCATAGGCCGCTCCAATTTTATCGAATGTAAGGTTCGCTCTGTCGGGGAAGGTGTCACCACTGTGGATATGTACGGCAAGACGCTTGAGATCCAGGATACCGCATGGCAGAATCGTACTGCCGGTCAAACCGTCACTGTTATGGCGCGTCCTGAATCCGTCCGTTTGGCAGACCAGGGTGTATTCAAGACTCACATCAACTCTTCCATCTTCATGGGAGCCATGCAGGAATACATCTGCGATACAGACGGTATGCAGATCATCGTGGAGGACTATGATTACGCCCAGCACAAGGCATACAGCGAGGGTGAGGATGTCTATGTCGCCTTTAAGGAAAACACCCTGCACATTATTTGATTCCCGTCCGTTCCCGCTTACTATGTAATTATTGGGCTTGCCCGATAAAATAAAAATGAAGGAGATTCAAAAATGAAAAAGTTACTTGCACTGCTCCTGGCCATGATTATGGTCCTGTCGCTGGTTGCCTGTGGAAGCGCTGAGTCCGCAGAAACCGAAGCGTCCGCATCCGCGGCGCCTGCTGAGACTGACGCTCCCGCGGAAACCGAAGCGACCACTGAACCCGCTCCCAAGATCGAGGGCGAGGTCAACATTTATACCACATGGGCTGACGACTGGGTGCTGGCATTTACCGAGTACGCCAATGAGATCTATCCCGATCTGACCATTAACATGGTTAAGATGAACGGCGGCGAAATGATTAACCGTGTTGAAGCTGAAATGGGCAACCCCCAGGGCGACTTCATGTGCGGCGCAGGCTGCGAATCCTACATTCAGTTGGCGGAAGAGGGTGCTCTGCTGCCCTACAAACCCGCCGGCGGCGACGCCTATCCCGACTATGCGCACGATGCGGATTGGAATTGGTTTGCTTTCAACCTTTCCTACCTGGGCTTCTATGTGGATCAGGAATGGTGCGAAGCCAACGGCGTTGAGATTCCCGATAGCTGGGAGGATTTGCTTGATCCCGCTCTGAAGGGTCAGATCATTGTCACCAACCCCGGCACCTCTACCACAGGCTACATGGTGCTGTCTACGCTGGTTCAGTTGATGGGCGAAGAGGAAGGCCTGGCTTACTACGCCAAGCTGCACGAGAATGTTAAGACCTACGCCTCCGGCGGCAGCGGCCCCTCCCAGTCTGTTGCTCTGGGCGAAGCTCCCGTCGGCATCGGCTATATGCAGCACGGTCTGTCTCTGATCGACGAAGGCTACACCAACATGGTTATCTCCGCGCCTTCCGAAGGAACTGGTCTGGAGGTCACCGGCAGCGCCGTTATCAAGGGCTGCAAGAACGAAGCCAACGCCAAGGCCATCGCCGATCTGGTGGCCAGCACCGGCTGGGCTGAACGCAATAAGGAATTCGCAAGAGGCATCATGTATGCATGCGGCGTTGCCGGCGCCGGTCTGGAGGAGTTTGCTGATACTGCGGTTGTCGAGCTGGACTACGCGTGGGCTGCGGAGAACAAGGAACGCTTGATTGCTGAGTGGGACAAGATTACCGCCAACTAATGTCTGCTGAATAAGCCGCTATCACGACTTATTCCCACGCCGTTCGGTGCGTAATTGCATAAAAACAAACCATTCGGCCGCTAAGCGTCCGCGCAAATGTCCTGTGTCAAACAATTCATGCGCTACCATGCCCGAGAGAGGTGTGACCCGCTTGGGTCACGCCTCTTTTCAATGGGGTATTAGGAGGAGTAACACTATTTCTTGATTAAATAATGTCTGCGGAATAAGTCGTGATCACGACATATTCACACACGGAAGGTGTGTAATTCCATAAAAGCGGCTCTTTTTAACCGCTTTTATGGAATTCAGACAGCAATCAATGGGTATCTTATCCGGCATGGCGAACCATGCCGGATAAGCAGTGCGCATTAAATACGAACGAATGTCACATTACTTTGCGAATCAGGTTCTGAAGCTGTTGCAAACAGAATAAGCACACTGGAAATGGAGATAAAACATGAGTAAAAGCCTATTAGCCCCCTCCATGATGTGTATGGATCTTGCCCGTACTGAGGAAACCTTAAAGACTTTCAAGGAGTACGGTGTTGACTACTTACATATGGATGTTATGGATGGTGAATTTGTTCCCAACTATGCCCTTGGCACTGATTTCTGCAATCAGCTCCGGAAGCTGACCAATATCCCTCTGGATATCCATTTAATGATTGAACGGCCTGATCTTAAAATTGACCGCTTCAATATACAGCCCGGCGAGATTGTTGCTGTCCATTGGGAAAGCACACCCCATGTTCCCCGCGTCCTCTCCGCTATCCGTGAAAAGGGCGCAAAACCCTTTCTTGCGATCAATCCCGCTACTCCTGTAGATGTGATCGACCACCTGATTGACGCAATCGACGGTGTTCTGGTCATGACCGTCAATCCCGGCTTTGCCGGACAGCCCATGTACTCCTCCGCTTTGCGGAAGATCAGACAGGTTCGAGAATTCCTTGACAGCCATGACCGTGAGGATGCCCTGATCGAGGTGGATGGGAATGTTAGCTTTGAACACGCCGCTCAGATGCGTGAGGCTGGCGCGGATATCTTTGTGGGGGGCAGCTCCAGCGTGTTCTTTAAGGGCGCGTCTATGGCGGATAACCTGATGAAGATGAACCGGGTCATTGGAAAGGAGTAGTGTAGATGAGCGAAAATACTATGAAAGCCGCAAGGCTGTTTCAGATCGGCGACTTCCGTACTGTTGAGGAAACCATTCCGGTTCCCCATGGCAAGGAGCTGCTGATCAAGGTCGGTGCATGCGGAGTATGCGGAAGTGATCTGCCCCGTATCTACCATCACGGCTCCAGTAACGGGAAATACCCGCTGACCGTGGGACATGAGTTTGCCGGCACGGTGGTGGCTGTTGGTGAAGAAGCGGATCCCTCGTTGATTGGTCAGCGTGGCGCTGTTTTTCCTCTGATTCCCTGCCGTAAGTGTCCGAGCTGTTTGACTGAGCATTATGCCATGTGTGCGGATTACGATTATCTGGGTTCTCGCAGTGACGGCGGTTTTGCGCAGTATTGCCTGATTCCCAGCCAATGGCACTTTGTTTCCTCCAAGAACAAAGAGGTTCCCATGGAAGTGCTGGCAATGACCGAGCCCGCCTGTGTTGCCCAGCACGCTGTCCGTAAGGGCGATGTGTTTGCTGGCTCCAATGTGCTGATCTTCGGTGCCGGCCCCATTGGTATTATGGCTGGCAGATGGGCGAAGATCAGCGGAGCGTCCAATGTTTTGCTGGTAGATGTAGTGGAATCCAAGGCTGAGTTTGCCCGGGAGCACGGAATGGATGCAACCACCGCAAACGGCGAGGAACTGGTCAAGGCCGTGAAAGAAGCCTTTGGCGGCAAGCTGGCCGATGTATCCATTGAAGGAACTGGCTTTGGCTCTGCTCTGGAGAACTGCATTTGGTGTACCAAGGCGTTTGGAAATGTTGTTTTGCTGGGAAATCCTGCTGGAAATACAACCATTACCCTAAAAGCGCACAGTCAGGTTCTGCGCAAGGAACTGAATATCAAAGGCATTTGGAACAGTCACTTTGGTGGAACCCCTATCAATGAATGGGAGTTTACTGTGGCGATGATGGATGCCGGTAAGTTTGAGTGTCAGGATTTGATTTCCCATCGGGCGGATATTGAGGAGATTCCTGTACTTATCGACAAAATCTTTAAGCGTGAAGTAGTCTCCTGTAAGGCCCTTTACCTTGCTGAGCTGGATTAAGAAGAAACATGTGAACCGTCATGGAAAAGGCAGTGGATATACATACTGATGTGGGCTATATTCTCCCAAAATCGTCAAAGGAGTATTATATATGATTATTGACAGCACACAGTATAACGGCCCGTGCTCCTGTGGGTACTGCCATGAAATGGCTACAAAAGAGGCTGTTATTGAGCCGGGATGCTTGAAGCAATTAAGCCGCTATACGCGAAAGCACGGCCTTACAGGCAAGTTTGCCGCAATTTACGATGAAAATACTTACTGTGCCGTCAACATGGTTCGCCCCCAAGCGGATCAGGAAATCGTATTGCCTGCAAGAAACCTGCATGCTGACGAAAAAGCGGTGGCGCTTGTGCTGAGGCAGTTGGATAAGGATGTGCGCTATTTGGCGGCAATCGGAGGCGGAACCATCCATGATACTACCCGCTATTGTGCCCACAGCCGGGGGATTCCCTTTGTGGCCTGTCCTACCGCGGCCAGCGTTGACGGTTTTTGCTCCACCATTTCCGCAATGACGTGGAATGGTTTTAAGAAAACTCTGCCGGGCATTGCGCCCATATTGGTGCTGGCAGATATCGACATCATCAAAGAAGCTCCGTTGAGATTGACACTTAGCGGTGCGGGAGATATTTTTGGCAAGTATACCGCCCTTGCGGACTGGAAAATCGCCCATGCCCTTACAGGGGAATACTTCTGTCCCAGAATCGAAACCATGACACGGGATGCGGTGGAAGCCGTACATCAGTGCTGCGAAAAGCTGTCTCAAAGAGACACGGAAGCGGTTGCCCAGCTCATGTATGCCCTTATTCTGTCAGGCCTGGCTATGCAGATGATGGGCAATTCCCGGCCCGCGTCCGGCTGTGAGCATCATATCTCCCATTTGATTGAAATGGAGCCCGCTGCCCTTCCGTCCCATTCTGATGCGCTGCATGGGGAGAAGGTCGGCGTAGGAACAATTCTGGCATCCGAGGAATTCCACAGGATTGCGGAAATTGAGGATATTACATCCTGCGTCAAACCATATACATTCCTTGGCGAAAGCGAGATCCGCTCCTTTTACGGGGAGCGGCTCTGGCGTTCAACGCTGGAGGAAAATAAGAATGACTGTATGGCCGGAGTGACTGCCGGAAAACTAATTTTGACCTGGCCCCAAATTCGCCAGATTATTGGGGAGATTCCGTCCCCCACAGAGTTGACCCGCCTGTATTCCAAAACCGGAATGAAGTCAAGCTTGGAAGATATGGGGATTCCTGCGGAATATCTGCCTGCTATATTGAAGTATTCTCCTTCCGCGAGAAACCGCTTAACGATGATGCGGATTCGATGGATGATCGATGCTTGACAGTGTCCATATCCCGCGCACGCCGCAAGCCGTGGTACATACTTTCCTGCTGAAAATTGCACCTTGAAAATGTATAATATCGTTAAGCAGAATTGCCGCGTGATTGGCAAATGGGGTGTATTGTATGAGGCCAAAGAGAATCACTGCAAAAGATGTCGCCCAGCGGGCCGGTGTATCTCCTACAACGGTATCCATGATTTTGAACGGCGGTAACGAAACGAAATTCCCGGAGGAAACCTGCCGCCGGGTGATCGCCGCCTGTAAGGAATTGGGGTACGTTCGGAAAATCACGATCAAGGAAACCGATACCACCAAGGCCATTGCCGCGGTTGTTCCTTCGTTTTCCAATTTAAGTTATGTTCACACGCTGGAAGCTATGCAGCAGCGGGCAAAGGAATTGGGATACACGCTGATTGCCTTTAATTCTTTCCGGGAAGTAGCGCAGGAAGCGGCTATAGCTAAGATTTGCACCCAATTCCCGATTGCCGGGATCATTGTGTGCTATCCCTTTGAGGATGATACTTTGCCTCAGCTTATTCAAGCTGATAAGCCGCTGATGTTCCACTGCAATAAGGGCGATTGCAGATACGCCACCGTTTTGGAGATTGACGGTTTGAAAATGGGGGCCCTGATCGGAGAGCACTTATGCGCGCTCGGGCATCGGAGAGTGGCGTTTGTATCCTCCACCTTCAACACAAAGCAGTCAACTCGCATCCAGCGTTTAGAGGGGCTGCGCAGCGCCTATTCAGCAAAGGGATTCGACCCGGATCAGTGTATAAGGGTATACACTCCCGATACGGAATTGGTGGAAAGCAGCTTTCCGGCAGAAGGATATGAGCTGGGGTTTGCGATTGCCCAGAGAATCATTCAGCGGGATGAGGATATTACGGCGTTTGTAACCATCAATGATGTGATTGCGGTTGGTATAAAGGATGCCATATTAAAAGCGGGAAAGCGGGTTCCGGAGGATTATTCTATTTGCGGCTGTGACAACACAGACCTGTCCAAGTATGAAACCGTTTCTCTTACTTCAGTTGACGCGTACACTCGCCAGACGGGGCGGGAGTTGGTGAATATTATGGTTAAAAAGATCAACAGTGACGCTTCCGAACAAAACAGTAATCCGGAGGGCGTCACAAGAGTTGAGTATTATCCCAAGCTGGTGGTTAGAGGGAGTACGGGACCTGTAAATTCTCACCGCCTGCGAACCAAGCGCACATCGTAAGCGGCAAAACAGTTTTATACGGATTCTCTAATAAACGCTTTCATCCATTCGGATGAAAGCGTTTATTAGAGAATCCTCAGACTGCCGAGAAAGTAAGTTTCCGGGTAGAAGCTTATAAACAAGCACCGCGCCAAAGCCTCCCTTGCGTAAAGGGAGGTGGGCAGGCGAAGCCTGCTCGGAGGGATTGGAGCGGCAGAATGTTCTCTCTTTGCCGTAGTGCGGGCGAATTCGCACATTGTACCGCACAATCCCCCAGTCACGGCTAAGCCGTGACAGCTCGCTGCGGCGAGCCCGGTCGCGGCTCTGACTGCCCACTTACGCTGTCATTCACTACCGCGACTGCGCTTGGCTTACCCTTTGCACAAGGGGGCCTTTGGCGCTGTAAGCGCCAGAAGCTTTTTCAACACTCTAAGGCACCCCAAAGGGTGCCTGTATGTTTTGCTCTCAGAGGAGATTCGAACCATCAAATAAGATACCCATTGATTGCTGTCTGAATTCCATAAAAGCGGTTAAAAAGAGCCGCTTTTATGGAATTACACACCTTCAGTGTGTGAATAAGTCGTTATCACGATTTATTCAACAGACATTAAATACAGCAGAGAACCTTCGCTCTCTGCCGTTGTGGAAAGGATTATTCCTGGGATAACTCCTCCGTCAGTTTCAGAATCTGAGGAGCGGCCTTTTTGCGTTCTCTTTTCAGCACCCACTGATAAAGGGGGTAGGCGGCAATGATACCCGCCATGCCGATCCCACCGCAGAGCAGCCCGAGCGTCCACTCCAACGCTGTACCAAGCCCATCTCCAAATTCGCTCATAATCAGGCTCATGCCAAGGCCCATGATCAGCAGGCAGGTAATGCCGACGCAAAGGGAAATCGTGGCTGCTTTATTGGTAACACCGGCATCCAGTTTTCGCAGCTTTTCCAGCTTGCTTTCGGATATTTCCGCCGTGTCAGACACATATTTTTTTCGGATCGCCTCGACCTCTTTCTGCTGCGCGGAGGAATAGGTGTAGTGGAAACTGTTATTTTGTTCGCTCATATTACTTCTCCTGTTTCAAGGCCCTAGACGCCTTCATAATCATGTAAATCGCCATAGCGATGATAAACGCCGATACAGCGCCGCCGCTGAGCGCGAGAAAGAGCCTGCGGGTGGCCAAGTCCATTGAGCCATTGCCAAAGGTGGTCAGCATGGTGGATTCCAGCGTCAGCATGGACACGCAGGCCGCCGCAAGGCTGATCGCTTTGGAGGCTGAATAGACCGGGCTGTTGTATTTTCGATATTTCACAATGTTGACAATGGCAACGGTGAATGCAACGAAGGTGTATGTTGCCATGGCGATGGTGGTAATCTCATGGTGGTGAAATGTCCGGTTCCAATACACCATAAAGAAAATCATCACAGTAAGCGCGGCATTCATCAGCAGGAAGATCCAGCCGCAGGCGCAGTACTTGATAAGTTCTAACCCCATTTTTTCTCCGGGTTTGTACTTTCGGGTATGTCCGGCAAGAAAAAAACGCATAACGGCAAGAAGTATGTAGTATCCCGCCATTGCGTAAAACCAAACCGACTTATGATACAATCCAAGGCAGAACTGAAACGCCGAATAGGCCGCATTCCACCCAAAGGCGCCGTAAAGGGATACATGCATCCGCAGGCGGACATCCTCCCGCCAGCGCAGAATGTATCGGTTTCCATCCCGAATTTCCCTGAATCGCTTGACGCAATCCGGTATCCGAATACACCATACCATCAGGGTATAAAACCCCAAGCCATAGGAACTATAGGTTCGGATCGTCTCCGTTTCGGCAAACGCAAGCTCATATACAAGCAGTGCTGCAGCTACCGGGAGCAGGATCAGCATAATCGCCATATGGGGCAGCAGCAGTGCTTTACCGATTTTCTTCCATGTTTCCAATGGACGCCCCCCTTAAAGTGACCGTGAAGGTACTGCCTTTGCCCACTTCGCTTGCAACGGAAATATCACCGCCTACGATGCTGACCACCCGCTTTACAAGCGCAAGTCCAAGCCCGTTGCCCTGTGTGGCGTGGGAGGTGTCTGCCTGATAAAACTTGTCAAAAATATGCTTGCCCACATACGGCGGGATGCCGCAGCCGGTATCGGCAACGCTGACCTCCACAGCTGTATTATTTACTTTCAGGGAAACGCTCACCTTGCCGCCGTTGTCCGTAAATTTCAGCGCGTTGGAGAACAGATTGTTCCACACCAAAGAAAGCAATTCGGGATCGGCGGAGATTTTGACATCTTCCTCCAAATCCGTTTCAATCTCAATGCTCTTTTCATCCCATACATTCTCAAAGGCAAGCAGACACTCGCAAATCTGCGCAGTCAGGTTATAGCTTCGCGTTTGCGGATATATCTGTTGACTTTCCAACTTGTTGAGCTTCAGAATATTGGTCACTAAGCCGCTGAGCCTCTTGCAAGCCTCCAAAACAGATTTTGCATAACGCAGTCTTTCCTCTTCCGAAAGGTCAGACTGGCAAAGCAGGGCGGCGTAGTTTTGCATGACGGCAATGGGCGTTTTCAGCTCGTGGGACACATTGGCAATAAAATCTGTCTGCAAGGTTTCTACGCCGGACAGTTCCTCCACCATCTGATTGATGGATTCCACAATTTCGCCCAGTCCGTCATGTTCATGGCTGCCCTTCAGCGGCGGTATCCTCACCGAGTAATCGCCCTTTGCGATTCGCTCCGCGGCGGAAACGATGGTTTTGACCGGCCGCTCCACCGTGATTTTTCTGCGTATCTCATCGATCACGGTGCATACAAAGCTTAAAAACAGCACATTCAGGAATGTGCGCTTGGCCGCGGCGCCCAGCATTTCGTCCGTCCATGTGATCTCCATGGTTCTGCTCATGGTGCTGACAAACAGCGAAACACAGCAGGAAATGACAAACGCCATTAACAGGAAAAAGCAAAGATAGTGGTACAGGGATAATAATACCTTTTTCAGCGGCGTCTGTCTTTTCATTTCAGCACCGCCTTATAGCCAAGACCGTGAACGGTCTGTATCTCAAAGGAGGTGCAGTTTGCCAGCTTCCCACGGAGCTTGGTCATATAGACATCCACCGTCCGTGTGCTTGCCCTCGTATCCACATCCCAAAATTCGTCCATCAGCTGCTGACGGGTGAAGGCTTTCTTTGGATAGGACAGCAGCTTATAAAGCAGATCAAATTCTCTTTGGGTGAGGGGTATTTCCTCACCGTCCAAAATAGCGGTTCGTTCATCCGCGTCCATGACGAAGCCGCCCACCTCAATGCGGCGGCTGGACGCGATTTTGCTGCGTCGGAGAAGCGCGCCGATCCGCAGAAACAGCTCATCCAGATCAATGGGCTTGATCATATAATCATCTATGCCTACACGGAAGCCTCGCTGTTTTGCCTCAAAATCATCACGGGCGGTCATAAACAGAATGGGAATATCCTCGTTGAGCGAACGGACGGTTTTCACAAATTCAAAGCCGTCAATACCCGGCATCATAATATCCGACACAATGCAGTCAAAGGTGGCTTTGTACATCAGATCATAGGCATCCTCCGCCCCAAGACAGCCTGTGGCTTCATAGCCGCTCTTATTCAAGAAACTGCACACACCGCGGTTCAGGTCTTTGTCATCCTCTACAACCAATATTTTAAACATTCTCTGAGCCTCCCACCGATTGCTTCTCTCCCGATCAAACTTTTACTTTTTCAGTATACCACGGGAATGTTAAAGTTTTGTTGCTGTTTCGCGGCTTTTAAAAAAGTGCGGAGGCAATTTCGCGCCGCCTCCGCAGAATTTATGACGCGGATCACCGGCTCAGCAGCTGATCGGTCAAAGCGATGATTTTGCCGGCATACTTCTTCTTACGGGAAGCCAGGATGCCCTTGTACATTGGGTAGTTGAGAATCATCATAACCATACCCGCAACACCGATCACGATGCCGGGAACCAGCGGATCCGCAATTCCCACTGTATTACCGATGTCGGTCATTACAAGGCTCATACCGCTGCCCATGATGATTGCGCCGATTGTTCCGAAGATGTAGGCAAAAACATTGGCAGGGCGCTTTACTCTGGCGTCCAGCTCACGCAGAGCGTCAAGCTCGGTGACTTGCTTTTCGGTATACTGGGTGCGGATCTTCTGGATGATAAACTCCTGTTCGTTCTGATTCATAATAAATAACCTCATTTCATGATTTTGGGATCTAAATTTTTTACTGGGGATCTGCTTGCGTTCCTCCCGCTCCATGGCTTTTTACTTTTCGCCGGAAAGGCGCTTTTTCGCATCCTCCACGGTTTCCCCTTCTCTGGCAAACAGCACAGCCACGCACTTATCCGTGACTTTTCCGAACCCATCTACCACACCGGTTTCGATTTTCTTGTACCCGCCGACAACGCCGTTCTCGATCTTTTTGTAGCCCTCGACGACCTTCTCTGCGATTTTTTCATTTGCTTCTACGATTTTTGACATTGTAATGATCTCCTTTTCTTGATTTTGTGCGCTGATTGTACCTCCCGGCTGTTTTTGAGTTGTTTGAATAATGTTTTAGAATTGTTATATTGATTCTCTTTTAAAATGTCCTATGACGCAATGTGCGCCCAGACTGCCGTTGTATTGATGCGGTATATGTTCCTGGCAGTCGGTGTCCGGGAGGACAGCGATCTGCGCTCGTCCGGGCCGCTGTTTTGCCTAGTTGCGGATGAACTGGCAGACATTTCCTTTGCTGTCGCCTTTGAGAAATTGCAACTTTTTCTCCAAAAACTGCTGGAGGGATTTATTGCCCGGAAAGAGGAAATTTCTGCGCTTGTGGTGGATTTCCTTGCGGGTCTGCCTGCTGACACGAAGCGGTTCCTGGATTTTGCAGGGTTAATGGCTACTTCCGCACCAGAAACGGGGTGCGAAGTTTGAGTAAAGAAAATGAGCTGAAAGTTGAAGGCTTGGAGTTTACACGGCAGATGGGGGGCGGTCATAATGCTTGCGTAATTCTTTCTCTGCGTCCGGCCAAAAAGCAGAGCTCCGTAGATTTCCTGTTGAAGCTTCACAAGATCCACGGGGTAGAGGTGGTTACAGAGCTATAACAAGCAGCTTCCCATATTGGCTTTTCGGATTCTCGTTTTTGCGTGGATCAGAGTATTGGGTTGCTATTAGCTTGATTGTTTTGATAAGAATGATTCGGCTGATGGAGGACGGCATCATTGACCGGACACAGCTCCGCAGAAAATTTGACGCAACCATGCGGCTTTATGTATGAGCACGGATCACCGGCAAAACGTGCAAAGAATATCTGCTGAATAAGCCGATTTGCGGCTTATTCACGGATCGCTGCATTCCATAAAGGTGAAAATCGGCGGGAGCAGGGATTCTGCGAAAAACAGCGCAAATCCCTACGCCGGAACAACGGGCGAAATGTCTGAGAGCCATGGCTCTCAAGGTATTTCGCCCGTTGTTCAGTACGAATCCTGCTATGATCAATAGCTATCGGCGGGATTCCTTTGTGATTGGAGCATGAACGCCTGAATAATAACATAGGTTATTTTGAGGTGATAAGCATGGCAGCACTGCAACACGATGTTATGAGTGTACTGATAGACATGCTGCTAGATAAAGAATTGATCAGCAAAACGGTACATGATAAAGCCATTCATTTGGTGAATTCTCGTATAGACTTTCCGGCCTTTTTTCAGTATCCTTTGTGCTACCAAGAGGAGGTAAAAAACAGTGGATTTACTTCAAATCCGACGGGCACTTCAGCAAGGTAGGTCGATTTACGACCTATCTCTGCGAGTGACCTTCTACGCCCGAGTGTCCACGGATATGGACGCCCAGCTGAACAGCCTGGACAATCAGGTGCAGTATTACACCGAGCTGATTCAAAGCAACCCTAATTGGATCTTTGTGCCAGGATATATCGACGAGGGTATCTCCGGCGGCACCACGAAAAAGCGGGACGATTTCAATCGGATGATTGCGGATGCCAAAGCCGGACGCTTTGACTTCATCATCACGAAAGAAATATCCCGCTTTTCCCGTTCTACCTTAGACAGCATCAAGTATACCCAGGAGCTTTTGGAGAACAATGTGGGGGTGCTGTTTCAAAACGATAACATCAACACCCTGGATTCTGACAGCGAGTTCCGCCTGGTGGTCATGGCGGGTGTGGCCCAGGATGAAATTCGCAAGCTGTCCGAGCGGCTGAAGTTCGGATTTCGGCAGGCCATTAAAAACGGTCATGTGCTGGGCAATGATAAGCTTTACGGCTACGACAAAAAGGACTGCGTTCTGACCATCAATCAGGAGGAAGCGGAGATTATCCGAAGGATCTTTGATCTTTACGCCAATCAGAAGCTGGGTACCCGGAGCATTTCCAAGAAGCTCACCGAAATGGGCTACACCAGCCGGGAGGGGAACGCCTTCAACACCCTCACCATCCGTCACATTCTGGAAAATCCCAAGTACAAGGGCTGGTATTGCGGCAATAAAACCACAAGCATAGACTATCGTACCAAAAAGAAAGCATTTTTGGATGAAAGCGAGTGGATCATGTACCCTGACCCGACGATCCCCGCCATTGTTCCGGAAGAACTATGGAACCGGGCAAACGCCCTGTACAAGAAAAGGAGAGAAGAAATGATGGCACACAGCAGCGGCGAAAGCTTTCACAACCGGTATCCCTACAGCACGAAAATCATCTGCGAGGAACACGGTACCACCTTCCACCGGCAGGTACTGGAAAGCAGCAAGGGAAAGAAGGAGGTCTGGCAGTGCAAGGTCTATCGTACCCACGGCCGTGCGGCCTGCTCCGCGCCCCAAATCCGCAGCAGTGAACTGGATTTGATCCTCAGTATGATTTTTAAGGAGCTGATGAAGGATAAGCAAATCATCATTGACGCTCTTGTCACCGTGCTGCAAAGCGTACCCAAGGAAGTGGACTATGGATACCAGCGCCGCCGGATTGAGAACCAGATTGAAGAAATCAACATAAAAAAGGACCGCCTGCTGGATTTAAGCGTGGCGGGAGCCTTGAGGGTAGAGGAATTCAAACAGCGAAACGATGCCATGAACGGACAAATCCGGATGCTGGAAACGCAGCTGCAGGCAATCCGGGAGGAGGAAGCCAAATGTGTGGATGGGCAGATGAATATTGGGGAAATCCGCCGGGTTCTCGATCAGGAATTAAGCTTTGCAGGGAGTATCAACACCCCTCTGGCTGCGTCCATTTTAGAAAAAATTGTTGTAAAAAAGGGGAGTACCAAGGAGGAAATCCACCTGGATATCTATCTAAAGCTGGGGGAGCGGTATGAGGCGGTATATGCCCCCTCAAAAACCTCCGCAAGCATCATCCGTCTAAAAAATACTACGCCCAGACAGCGGATCAAGAGGATCTGATCTCCATTGGCACCATCGGCCTGATCAAAGGGATCGCCACCTTTGACCCGGCCAAGGGGGCAAGACTGGCTACCTATGCCGCCCGGTGTGTGGAAAATGAGATCCTGATGCACTTTCGTTCTCAGCGGAAGAGCGCCCAGGATGTTTCCTTGTCTGACTACATCGAAACCGGAACCGACGGGGCGGCGCTTTCTCTGATGGATGTGGTCAGTGAGGACTGCGATCTGATGGAGCAGGTGTCTGCCAGGGAGATGGCCAGGAATCTTCGCCGGGCGATAGACAGCTGCCTGACGGATCAGGAACGGCAGGTGATCCTCCTTCGCTACGGCTTAAACGGCGCTCAGCCCAAGCGGCAGCGAGAGGTAGCCCAAATCACCGGCATCAGCCGTAGCTATGTATCCCGGATCGAGAAGCGGGCGCTGCAGAAGCTTCGCGTGGCGCTGGAGGGGGAATAGGGAAAGGGGCGTCCGGTGCCGGAATTGGGACATGGCGCTCAGTCAGCTGCGGATCCTGTTCACCGACCGGAAGGTGGGCGGATCCCCTTGCATTAGGGCTCCCGGGAGGGTGGGACGGCATTCGCGCATACCATCCCACCCTCCCGGGAAAACAGTAGACAAGGGGAATAAGCCCCAATTATGCACATTGTAAACGTGATATTCTTGAGTTTGTCGAAATTCGCTTACACAAAATTTTCTGGCGTGCCGTCTACCCCCAGATAAGTAGCCAGCAAGCCGGCATAAGTTATTAAACTCTAAATGAGCAGATTTGAAAAATGCACAATTTCGGATTTGCACTGGAGCGGGAGCTCCCAAGGCTCCAAAAGTGTAAAGGGAGCTGGCCCGTAGGGCCTGAGGGATTGTGCAGTGAAATGTTGCGAATTCGCCCGCACTTCGGCAAAAAGGGAAGCGCCCTGCCGCGTCAATCCCCCAGTCACGGCTTCGCCGTGACAGCCCCCTTTACACAAGGGGGCCTTTGACTGCTTCCTTTTTCTGCAATTTGTGTACAATTTGAATTTGCTCATTTAGAGATGGGAAAATAAAATTGGTAAATGCTTATAGAGCATGGGGGATGGCTTCAAAAGAAAAGCCTCCTTATTTTTCTTGAGAGGATGCACGCACCGGCTGTCCGCCGTCGGCACGCTGCCGGAAGGGGGCGAAGATCCGTTCCGCCACCTGGATATCATACAGGGCCATCAAGGAGAAGCCGCACAGCAGAAACAGCCAGCCAAACAGCACCAGCACCTGGGGAAGCACCAGGGCAAGCAGCAGCGGAAGCAGGTTCATGGCGGCGATCAGCAGCGCCTTGGGAAGATTGGCCAGGCAAAGCAAAACCCCGTTGACGATCATCTCTTTTACGGAACCGGGGAACTGGGAAAGCAGGGGATAGATGATCCCGGAAAACAAAACCAGCAGGAAAAAGGCGAAAAAGATCAGGCCGATTACAGCCATGCGCCCTGGAAATTCCAGGTAGGCCACGATCCAATAATCCAGAGCCAGCATACAGCCCAGCAGCAGGCTCAGCAGCCAGATCACCGTGGCTTTCCGGAAGGAGGCCCGGAAGGCCCGGAAAAACGTTCCGGCGCCGCAGTCCTCCCCCTCCCGGTAGGCGTAGAGGGCGGTGATCAGGGCGGTGGTGGAAGCGCCGGCGGTGAACACCGGCACACAGCACAAAAGCCACAGCAGATTGAGCTTGGTCAGCTCCACGGCTTTCTGGCAGAAGTTCATGAATTTGGAGTCGGGGGAGAATTTCAACAGGATCATCCTTTCGGTATTGGGCAGGTTACCGGGAGGCTTTTCCCGGGGCGGGTTCCGGCTTGTGGATATGGGTCTTGGAAAGCTGATTGAGGGATTCCTCATACTGGCTGTTGGCCAGGGCGGTATACAAAATATCGATCACATTCAGCTGAGACATGCGGGAGGACATGGCCCCGCTGCGGAAGATGGATTCGTTGGCGGGGGTGTAGAGATTCTGGGTGGCCATCTCCGAAACCGGGGACTGGACGAACCGGGTGATGGCAATGATGGGAGTGCCGTTTTCCCGCAGGGCCTTCATACATTCGATGATCTCCACGGTAGCGCCGGAGTAGGACACCACCAAAGCCAGATCCTCCCGGGTGGCGTTCCGGGCCTGGACCAGCTGGGAGTGCCAGTCCTCGTTGATGACGCACAGCCGGTTCAGCCGCAGAAATTTCAGATAGGCGTCCTTGGCGGCGCACAGGGAGGCGCCCATGCCAAACAGATAGATCACCTTTGCATTGCGAAGCATGTCCACGCAAGCGCGCAGAACCTCCATATCCATCAGATCCCGGGTCTCCTCCAGGGACAGCACATTGGAATAGGTGATCTTCTGGATGATCTCCTCCAGGGAGTCGGACCGGGAGATCTCCTTCTGCTCATTTTTCTTGGTCTGCTCCCGCTGGGCCAGCTCATAGGTCAGGGCTTTGCGGAATTCCTTATAGCCGGTATAGCCGGTATGGTTGCACAGCCTGACAATGGTGGAGGCGGAAGAGAAGGTATGCTTTGCCAGTTCGTGGATGCTCATATCCACCACCAGCTGAGGGTCTGCCAAAATGCTCTCCGCCACCTCCCGTTCCGTACTGGAAAAGGATTTGGAGCGTTCCCGGAGACGCAGCAGGGCGTTGGTCATAAAAGGTTCCTCTCTTTCAAACGTCCGCGAAACAATGTTTTCCTTTTTCGCGGCAGCATGAAACTATTTTATCCGAAGAAGGGCGGAAAGACCATACGCTATATCACTAAAAAAGTTACGTCGCTTTTGTGCAATATGCACATTTCTTAACAGATATTTTAAAAAAGTTTCATAATATGTGCTGAGAAGTGTGTTTTTGAACCGGGGTTTGAAATAAAGTTTCTATCATTGGTTAAATTGTTGACACAAAATACTTTTTGTTTTACTATATATGTGACGTCACCGGAAAGCTCCGATGAATCCGCACAGCGGAAGGCGGAGGGAGGGACGCACAACAAAAGTTTAGGAGGAGTTTAGAAATGAAGAAAATCATTGCACTGCTGCTGGCATGTGTTATGGTGCTGGGCTTGTTCGCGGGATGCGGTTCAAGTCAGGAACCGGAAGAAACCCAGGCCCAGTCCGGCAATCAGGAGACCGCCGGCGCCCAGGGAGACGACAGCGGCGACGCGCCTGAGGAAGACACCATCGTGGTCATGGCGCCCCCTGTTACCGGCAACTACCTTGCCAGCCTGAAGGTTTGGGCGGAGGACTTCAAGAAGGAATATCCCCATCTGACCGTGGAAGTGATCGAGACCTCCTGGGGCGATCACTCCGATAAGCTGTCCACCATGGCCCAGGCAGGCGAGGCCCCCGATATCGCAGAGATTTCCTCCGGCGCCCTGGGCACCTATGTGGAAATGGGCGTGGCCATCGACATTTCTCAGTATATGAGCGCAGAGCGGCTGGCCGACTACGACGCCAACGCCCTGTCCTACATGAGCCTGGAAGGCACCGTTTACGGCCTGCCGCTGTACCTGACCATTCAGTCCATCGGCGCCAACAAGACCCTGATGGAAGAGCTGGGCATTGATGTTGCCAAGATCCAGCAGGAAGGCTGGACTTACGAGGAGTTCCTGGACGTTATCAAGCTGGGCACCACGGATGAACGCTTCGGCTTCGTCTTTGCCAATGCCGGCGTTACCGCTTCCGACATGCTGAACATCTTC
Source organism: uncultured Oscillospiraceae bacterium (assembly GCA_944385535.1). Classification (GTDB taxonomy): domain Bacteria; phylum Bacillota; class Clostridia; order Oscillospirales; family Oscillospiraceae; genus Faecousia. Next base: position 8,471 of record CALWXR010000031.1, on the reverse strand, counting down.
GGCGCCGGCTGCGGCCTGAGCAACAACTTCACTGAGGATCTGAAGTATACCTTCACCTCCGACAACATGCTGACCCTGCTGTCCGCCATTGAAGAGATGACCCAGTCCGGCTATATGCCCAACTACGGCGTGGAAGCCGGCCAGAGAATGGTCATGTGCCAGACCGGCAACGCCATGATCTTCGGCAAGGCCATGCCCCTGTTCGAGAACAATTTCCGCACGAACAACGCGGCCCTGGACGCCAACGACGGCACCGCCGTGGAGAACTCTCTGAAGATGGACTACGCGTTCCTGCCCGTTCCCACCATGATGGGCTGTGAGGAATCCTGCTACGGCACCGTGGACGGACTGATCGCCATGCGCAACAAGAACACCACCGACGAGCACCTGGAGAACGTGCTGCTGTTTATGGACTACATCTGCTCCGGTGAGCGGATCGCCTCCTGCATGAACGAGCTGTATCTGGATCCCGTGTGCCAGTCCGGCCGTGACGCGCTGACTCTGGAAGAGGGCCGTGATCCCGATAACCTGGAGACTGCCGCCCGCTGCATCGCCATGGTTGAGGCGCCTCCCGCCGGTGTTACCGCGGAGATGACCGCCACTGCCAAGAAGCTGATGGACGAGCAGATCGTGCCCAAGTTCCAGCTGCTGTTGGCCGGCGAAGCCACTGCCCAGGAGGTTTATGACCATATCTGTGAAGCTGCTTACGCTGCTTTCGGTGAGGAGAACTGTGTATCCGGCAAAATCGGATAAGTAAGATCGCCCCCACCCCACTGCCGGTGGGGTGGGGGAATTTTTATCTTGAAGGAGGTAGACAATGAACGAAACCAAAGTCAGACAGCTGAAAAACGGACGGAAACTGCGGTTTACCAACGAGGATCTGTGGGGCTACATCTTTATCGCGGCGGCGATGATTATTTTCTGCGTGTTCACCCTGTACCCGGTGTTCAACGCCATTTATACCAGCTTTCTGGAATACAAGCCCTTCGGCTCCGAATTTGTGGGACTGCAAAACTATGTGGATACCCTGAAGTATTCCAAATTCAACCTGTTCTACAAGGCGGCTCTGAATACCCTGGTGTACACCGCTGTGGTGGTGCCCCTGTCCCTGCTGATCTCCTTCACTGTGGCGGTGATGATCCTGCCCTTCTCGAAGAAGACACAGTCTGTGTTCAAGGCGGTGTACTATCTGCCCGGCGTGGCGTCCGGCGTGGCGCTGTCCGTGGTTTGGCTGTGGCTGTACGATTCCTCCCCCGACGGCCTGTTTAACCAGCTGCTGGGATTTTTCGGAATTCCCGCCCAGAACTGGCTGTCCTCCACCAAAACCGCCATGCTGTCTCTGATGATTATGGCCCTGCTGTCCAGCCACGGCACGCAAATCATCACCTACATTGCCGCCCTGCTGGGCATTGACAACAGCTACTTTGAGGCCGCGGAGCTGGACGGCGCGACCTTCTTCCAGAAGGTTCGCTTCATTGTTTGGCCCCTGGTAAAGCCTACCACGCTGTTTTTGATGGTCACCGGCGTAATCGGCTCCTTCCAGGTGTTCATGAACGCCTATATGATGACCGGCGGCGGCCCGGACAACGCCACCACCATGATCGGCCTGCTGATTTACAACAACGCCTTTGAATACGGCAAGTACGGCCTCGCCTGCGCCCAGGCCATCCTGCTGACCATCGTCATTGCCATTATGTCCTTGTTCCAGTTCCGGCTCATGGGCGTGGATGTGGAATATTAAGGAGGGGTGTGGAATGGCTACAACCGGACTGTATTCTCAGCACTTAAATAACCGCAAGGTGCTCTATCTGCGCAATGCCGTGATTGCCTTGGTGCTGATCTTATTCGCGGCGGCAACCCTGTTCCCCATTGTTTATATGATTCTGTCGGCCTTCGGCCCCAATGTGTCCACCGCCGGCAACATGCGCACCATCTTCCCCAGCCGCTGGACGCTGGAATCCTTTCAGGCCTTCTTTGATTTCAGTCCCCACTCCCTGCGCTGGATCTGGAACTCCTTTGTGGTAGCGGCGGGCACCGTTGTGGGCAATGTGCTTTTTGCCTCCATGGCGGGCTATGCCTTTGCCAAAATCCGCTTTAAGGGCAGCTCGACCCTCTTCGGCGTGATCCTGGTGGCGATGATGATCCCCTACCAGGTGACCCAGGTGCCTTTGTACATCCTGATGGTGCAGAAATTCTCCATGACCAACACCTATGCGGCCATGATCCTGCCCAGCCTGTGTACCGCCTACAACATCTTCCTGTGCAAGCAGTTTTTTGCCGGACTGCCCACCCCCCTGATTGAAAGCGCCAAGATCGAAGGGTGCAATCAGTTCCAGATCTTTGTGAAGATCGTCCTGCCTCTGGGCAAGACCGTTCTGGCGGTCATGGCCATCAATACCTTCATGTCCAGCTGGAACAACTTCTTCTGGCCCTTCCTGGTGACCAACGATCCTGCCATGTACACCATTCAGGTTGGTCTGAAGCAGTTCAAATTCGCCAACGAAACCCTGTTCGCCCCCATGATGGCAGGCGCGACCATTTCCGCGCTGCCTATGTTCATCATGTTCTTCTCCTTGCAGAAGTACTTCATGGAAGGCGTGACCATCGGCGCGGTGAAGGGCTGAGAAAACCATATGGGCCGGGGCTCTGTCTGAGCCATGGCGTGAGGAATGCTTATGATTCGCAACTATCAACCAAAAGACGCCCCCGAGCTGCTCCGGCTGTGGAATACCGCCGGAGCGGCAGCGGGCTATGTCCCGATGGATGCGGGGGAATTCCGGGAGAAGCTTCTGGATCACCCGGATTTTTCCCCGGAATATACCTTCCTTCTGGAAGAAAACGGAATCCTGCAGGGATTCGTCAACGGCTGCACGGGGGACCACATTCCAAAAGGAGATCTGCGGGGCTACGTCAGCTGTCTGCTGCTCAAGCAGGGGGCGGACAGCCTGGAGCATACCGCCGCTCTGCTGGAAGCCCTGGAGAACGCCTTTCGGAAGGCGGGAAGAACATACAGCGTTAGCTGCTTCTGGTGTCCCATCCGGTTCAGCTGGGTGATCCCCGGCACGGAAGGCCATCAGCATAACAACGCCCCCGGGGTGGGGGTGGATCTGCCACTGTACGGCAGAATGCTGTCCCTGGGCTACCGGGAGGCGGCCCGGGAAACGGCCATGTACCGGGACTTAAGGGACTATCAGGTTCCGGAAAAAATCAAGGAAAAGGCGGCGGTCATGGGGGAGCGGGGATACACCGTGGAGCGGTATGACCCCCGCCGGCACACCGGGCTGAAGGAAATGCTCGCGGCCCTGGAAAATCCCATGTGGTCATCGGAAATTCCCGAGGCCGCGGAGAAGGGCATGGAGGTGCTGGTGGCCCTGGAGGGCAATACCTGCGCCGGATTCACCGGGCCCATCTATCCTGAGAAAAGCGGCCGGGGATACTTTGCCGGGATCGGCGTGGCGCCGAAATTCCAGAGGAAGGGACTGGCCACATTGCTGTTTTACCGGCTGCTGGAACGGGAAAAGGCGGCGGGAGCAAGCTATATGTCTTTGTTTACCGGGGAAAATAATCCGGCAAGGCAGATCTATCTGGACGCCGGGTTCCGGGAGGCGCGGGCCTTCGGGGTGATGATGAAGGAGCTATGACCTATGGAACATAAGAAACATACTGTCCTGGCCATCGGCGCCCATGTGGGCGACGCGGAATTGACCAGCGGCGCGCTGCTGGCGGCCTGCGCTGTCCAGGGAGGCAGGGCTGTGACCCTTGCCCTGACCGCCGGCGAGAAGGGCGCTCCTGCCGGGGCGGATATTGCCTGCTACCGCCGGGAAAAGGTGGAGCAGGCCCGGGCCTTTGCCCGGGAGCTGGGGGGCGAGGCATTCGTTTTGGACTATGAGGACGGACTGCTGCCGGACAATGAGGAAGTCCGGTTCGCGGTGTGCGATATCATCCGAAGGGTCAAGCCGGACATCCTGGTGACCCACCACGAGAAAAGCATGCACAAGGATCACGCCCTCTGCCACAAGATTGTGGCGGACGCCTGGTTTTATGCCGCCATCGGCGGATTTCAACGGGAACTGCCGAAGCATTTCGCGCCCCACCTGTATTTTGCGGAAAACTGGGAGGACGCCCAGGACTTTCAGCCCCTGGTATATCTGGATGTGACCGACGGCTACCAGCTCTGGGAAAAGGCGATCGATCACCACTGGTTCGCGGTGCATTCCACCAGCTTCCCCTATAAAGAGTACTACTCCCATTTGAAGCGGCTTCGGGGGATCCAGGGGCGGAAGGGCTACTGCGAGTGCTTTATGATCCCCCCGGAACAGTGCAAGTGGGTAAAATCATTGGAGGAGATCTGAAATGGTGGAATTGAAAGCGATTGCCACAGAACAGCGCAACCCCAACACCATGAATATTGACACATTGTCCACGTTGGATATGGTGAAGCTCATCAATCAGGAGGATCACAGTGTGGCGGAGGCGGTAAGCCTGGTCACAGAGCAGATCGCCCGGGCGGTGGATCTGATCGCCGGGCAATTAAGCCGGGGCGGTCGTCTGATCTACTGCGGGGCGGGCACCTCCGGCAGACTGGGCATCCTGGACGCGGTGGAGTGCCCCCCTACCTATTCCACAGAGCCGGAGATGGTGCAGGCTTTGATGGCCGGGGGATATCCCGCCATTTTCAAGGCCGTGGAAGGGGCGGAGGACAGCAAGGAGCTGGGCGTTCAGGATATGCGCAATATCCATTTTACCGGTAAGGACGTGCTGGTGGGCATTGCCGCCAGCGGCCGCACCCCCTATGTGCTGGGGTGCATGGAGTATGCCAGGGAGCTGGGAGCGCCCACCATTGCCGTTACCTGCTGCCCCGGCTCGGTGCTGGACAGCTACGCCGATATCGGCATTGCCCCGGCGCCCGGCCCGGAGGTGATTACCGGCTCCACCCGGATGAAGTCCGGCACCGCTCAGAAGATGGTGCTGAACATGCTCTCCACCGGCGCTATGATTAAGCTGGGAAAGGTCTACGGAAATCTGATGGTGGATGTGAAGCCTTCCAACGAAAAGCTGATCCAGCGGTGCGTCAGCATCGTATGCGCCGCCACCGGCTGTGAGGACGCCGCCGCCAAGGCGGCCCTGGAGCAGTGTGAATACCGGCCTAAGGCGGCCATTGTGATGATCCTGCTGGGAGTTTCCGCCCAGGAGGCCCAGGCCATGCTGGAAAAGGCCGGAGGCCGGATAGCCAAGGTGCTGGAGAAATAAGATGGCGCTGGCAAGGGTAGAGTATTCCTCCAAGGCTCTGGAAATGAACACCTCCTTTCAGGTGATTCTGCCGGACGAGGGGCGTCTTGACCGGGCGAAGGTCATCTTTCTGCTCCACGGCCTTATGGACAACTGCACCGGCTGGACCCGGTATACCGCCTGCGAGCGGTATGCCAGGCAGCGGGGGGCGGCGATGGTGATTCCGGAGGTTCAGCGCAGCTTCTACATGGACGGGGTCTACGGGCTGAATTATTTTTCCTATGTTTCTCAGGAACTGCCCCAGGCGGTTCACCGGATGTTCGGACTGAGCCTGGAGCGGGAAAAGAACTATATCATGGGCCTGTCGATGGGAGGCTACGGCGCCTTAAAGTGCGCGCTGACCTACCCGGACCGGTACGCCGGGTGCGGAAGCTTCTCCGGGGTCACGGATCTGGCTACCTTTATGGCGGCCCCCGCCATTCCCTTACGGGAGCGGGAGCTGACCGCCCTGATCGGGCCGGAGCATGTGGTGGGGCCGGAAAACGACCTGTTTCAGCTGGCCCGGAACGCCCAAAGCCTTCCTCCCATCTACATCTCCTGCGGCAGGCAGGACCGGCATTTTCCGGCCAATGAAGCCTTTGTAAACCATCTTGTTCAGCTGGGCGCGAAGGTGCGATTTGACCACAGGGACGGGGATCACACCTGGGATTTCTGGGAGGAATCCCTGGTAAAGTGCCTGGAATACTTCCAAATATAAAAAGTACCGCCCCGTTATGGGGCGGTATGGCATTACAGATTGATCCGGCCCATGACCACGCCGTGGCTGGCGCCGGTGGCGGTGGGGGCGTTGTTGCACTGACCGAACAGGGCCTCGTTGGCCAAAATGGCGAAGGCCACGGCTTCCTTGGCGTCGCTGTCCAGCCCCAGATCCTCCTGGGTCTGAACCAGGCACTGGGGCAGGGCTTCCCGCAGGAAGGCCAGCAGGGTGGGGTTGCGGCTTCCGCCGCCGCCTACCACCAGCCGGTTGGGCATGCGGGGGGCGAATCGCTGCAGGCTCAGGGCGATGGACTGGGCGGTGAAGGCGGTGGCGGTGGCAAGCACATCCCTCAGCGGGTAATCCCCAAAGCGGAGCAGCTTTTCCACATAGGCCTGGCCGTAATACTCCCGGCCGGTGGTTTTGGGAGGCTTCCGGGACAGATAGGGATCGGACAGCATCCAGCTGAGCAGCTCCGGGATTACCTTGCCGGAGGCGGCAAGGCGGCCCCCGTCGTCATAAAACTGCTTGCCGCCGGTGATTCTCCTGGCCAGGGCGTCCATGACCATGTTCCCCGGGCCGGTGTCGAAGGCGGTGACCTGGTCTAAAGAGCACCCGGCGGGAAGCAGGGTTACGTTGCCGATGCCGCCGATGTTTTGCAAAGCCACGTCTTCTGTTTCACTGCGGTACAGCAAAAATTCCGTGTAGGGCACCAGAGGCGCGCCCAGACCCCCTGCCGCCATGTCCCGGACGCGAAAATCGCTGACCACCGGGCAGGCGAATTCCTCGGCCAGGTAGGATGGATCGCCGATCTGCAGGGTGCCGCGAAGCTTGGCTCCCAGGTACTCGGTTTGCTCGGGAATGTGATACACGGTCTGGCCGTGACAGCCGATGAGATCCGGTTTTTCCATACCCACAGAGGCCATCAGTTCCTGGACAGCCCGGGCATAGAGCTTGCCCAGATGGGTGGACAGCAGGCAAAGCTCCCGGCTGCCTCCCTCTTCGCCGCCGCACACCGCCAGGATCCGCCGGCGGGTGGCTTCGTCAAAGGGCTGAAAGAAAAAGCCCAGCTGCTCTATTTTGGTGTCAAAGCCGTAACCGGTGATCCGAGTGAGGGCGGCGTCCACACCGTCGGCCGAGGTGCCGCTCATCAGCCCCACTACCAGCCGGGAGGGCTGATTCCACAGTTTTGTAAATATATGCTCCATTGCCCGTACCTCCTTTAGATGATTTCAGTGTATTGGCTTGGAGGGAAAATGTCAAGGAGGAGATTGCTATGGTTTTATTCGGCGCGGATCGGATTGGGGAATTTGCCCCGGTGTTTACCGGGCGGGTGGCTCTGCTCACCGGCCCCTCAGGACGAACCAGCGACAACCGGTCCACCATAGAAGCGCTGGCAGAGCATTGTGATTTGCGGCTGCTTCTGGCCCCGGAGCATGGGGTCCGGGGAGATAAGGCTGCGGGCGCTCTGTTTGATGACGAGCTGGACGAGGAAAGCGGCTTGCCGGTGCAAAGCCTGTATACCAAGGAGTCCAAGCGGCTGTCTGCCCAGGCTCTGGAGAAATTTGATACATTGGTCTATGACATTGCAGACGTTGGCTGCCGGTACTATACCTTCATCTCCACGCTGCGCTACTGCATCCACGACTGCGCCGCCGCCGGGAAACGGCTGGTGGTGCTGGATCGGCCCAACCCTCTGGGGGATCGGGTGGAAGGGGGGCTTCTGAGGCAGGAGACCGCCAGCTTTGTAGGCTGTTATCCCATTCCGGTGTGCTACGGACTGACCTGCGGCGAGCTGGCCCAAATGATCCGCCGGGAGGAACAGGTGAACTGCGATCTGCATATCATCCCCTGCAGCGGGCTGACCAGGCAGATGACCTTCCGGGACTGGGATCACTACTGGGTTATGCCCAGCCTGGGGATCCCCCGGTATGAAACAGCCCTGCTGTATCCCGGCACCTGTCTTATCGAGGGCACCAACTGCTCCGAAGGCCGGGGCACCGCCGATCCCTTTGCCATCATCGGCGCGCCCTTTATCCGGGCGGAGGGCTTTGCCAGGGCATTCAACGGCCTTGGCTGTCCGGGAGTGGCTGCCACGCCGGTGTACTTCACCCCCACCACCTCCAAGCACCAGGGGGTTCTGTGCGGCGGCATCCATCTGCACATCACCGACGAAACCGCCCTGGAACCGGTGGAACTGGGCGTCCGGCTGCTGGATCTGCTCCGGCAGATGTACCCGAAGGACTTTGCTTTCCTGCCCCCGGTTCGGCAGGATGGAAAACCCTTCATCTCCCTGCTGGCGGGACACCGGGAGTTTGAACAGCCGGACTGGGATCGGGAAAACATCCTGACCCGCTACCGGGAGGAAAGCAAGCAATTCCGGCTGCGTAAGGCCGCTTACGAGATTTACGGATAAGCCTGCAAATAAAAAGTCAAGCCCAAAATGAGCCTGACGAAAGGAAAAATTGCAGGTAGTAGGTAGAGAAAA
>CALWXR010000030.1 GCA_944385535.1 uncultured Oscillospiraceae bacterium | reverse complement strand
TCTTTCCCGGGTTTGGCGGCATACTTTCTGACAAAAACCTGGTTTTTTGCGGAAGCTGAGTTAGCCAGATAAGCATGTCCTGGAAAAACAGGGCAAAAAACGCTCCGGCTGCCTGTTTGCAGCCGGAGCACAATTGTTTTTCCTGTGGAGATTTTTCCCCGAATCACTTGGCGGGAGCGGAACTGCGCAGTGTTACGTCGTGGTAGCCGCCCTCCACAATGGACACGGAGGAGACCAGGGTCAGCTTGGCCTCCCGCTGCAGATCGGGGATGGTGGTAACGCCGCAGTTGCACATGGTGGACTTGACCTTGTACAGAGAGGCCTCCACATTGTCGTGGAGGGGGCCGGCGTAGGTGACGTAGGAATCCACACCCTCCTCAAAGGACAGCCTGGAGGAGCCGCCCAGGTCGTAGCGCTGCCAGTTCCGGGCACGGTTGGAGCCTTCGCCCCAGTACTCCTTCATGTAAGCGCCGTTGATCATGACCTTGGGGGTGGGGCTTTCGTCGAACCGGGCAAAGTACCGGCCCAGCATCAAGAAGTCCGCGCCCATAGCCAGAGCCAGGGTCATGTGGTAATCGTGGACAATGCCGCCGTCGGAGCAGATGGGCACGTAAATGCCGGTCTCCTTGAAGTACTCGTCCCGGGCCTGGGCCACTTCGATCACCGCGGTGGCCTGACCACGGCCGATGCCCTTGGTCTCCCGGGTGATGCAGATGGAGCCGCCGCCGATGCCGATTTTCACAAAATCCGCGCCGGCCTCAGCCAGGAAGCGGAATCCGTCCTTATCCACCACGTTGCCCGCGCCGATCTTCACGCTGTCGCCGTAGCGCTCCCGAACCCAATCTATGGTCTTTTTCTGCCAGCAGGTGTAGCCCTCGGAGGAGTCGATGACCAGCACATCCGCGCCGGCCTCCAGCAGGGCGGGAACCCGCTGGGCGTAGTCCCGGGTGTTGATGCCCGCGCCTACCAGGTAACGCTTTTTGCTGTCCAGCAGCTCCAGGGGGTTGGCCTTGTGGGAGGCGTAGTCCTTACGGAACACGAAGTACATCAGGTGGTCGTCACGGTCCACAATGGGCAGGCTGTTCAGCTTGTGCTCCCAGATGATGTCGTTGGCTTCCTTCAATGTGGTTTCCGCCGGGGCGGTGATCAGCTTGTCCCGGGGGGTCATAAAGTCCGCCACCTTTTCCTCAGGGCTCATCCGGCTGACCCGGTAGTCTCGGCTGGTGACGATGCCCAAAAGCTTACCGGTAGCGGTGCCGTCCTCGGTAATGGCCACGGTGGAGAAGCCGTTGCGTTCCTTCAGGGCCAGCACATCCGCCAGGGTGTGCTCCGGGGTCAGGTTGGAGGCGGAGACCACAAAGCCTGCCTTGTAGCCCTTGACCTTGGCCACCATGGCCGCCTGCTGCTGGATGGTCTGAGAGCCGTAAATAAAGCTGATGCCGCCCTCTTTCGCCAGGGCGATGGCCAGGGTATCATTGGAAACGGACTGCATAACCGCGGAGGTCAGAGGCACATTCAGGGAAATGGCAGGCTCTTCCACACCCTTGCGGTACTTGACCAGGGGCGTTTTCAGGCTGACACGGTCGGGAATGCACTCTTCGGAAGTATAGCCGGGGACCAAAAGGTATTCGCTGAAGGTATGGCTGGGTTCCGGATAGTAGTAGGCCATGGGTTATTCCTCCTGTAAGAAAATAGATATATGTACACAAACTTACTTACATCGTTGTCTGGCCGTCGCCGGCGTCCAGAACCTGCTTTACTTCCTCGCCGTGGCTGTCCACGTTCCGGAAGTTGCCCATGACCTCCCGCACCGGATCCATGACCGCGAAGGTATTGGGATAGCTGCGGCAGATGGCGGCCAGGGCAGTGGCCTGGTTTTTATTCACCACACAGATGAGCATATTGGTCTCATGGCCGGTATACATACCCTTGGCGGGAACCAGCGTGGTGGTATGGTGGAGCTTTTCAATGATCTCCTGGGACAGCTCCTCAGGATAGTCGGTGATGATCTCAAAGCAAATGGCCTCCCGGCCGGACTTCATCAGCTTGTCCCCCACGGTGGTGGACATGAAGCTGTAGAGAATGCACAGGATCACCGGCTCAACCTGGTAGTCATAGACAAAGTAGCTGACAATGGCAATGACCGTATTGATAATAAAGCTGAGACTGAAAAAGGCCTTGTCCGGGTGGCGCTTGTGGATGATGGCGGAGATAAAATCCGTTCCTCCCGTATAGGCGCTGGCCTTGACCAGGATGGAGTACACATAGCCCATAATGATACCCGCCACCAGGGGGCCCAGGATCTTGCTGGTGCCGTTATCCGTGGCATAGGAAAAGGCGGACAGATCCACATGGTCGAAAATCAGCAGTCCCAGGGAGAAGGTGACCACATACACCATGCTTCGCAGGGCAACGGGCTTGCTCACCTCCACATAACACCAGATGGCTAAGGGAATGTTGATCAGCAGGCTCAGGTATCCCACGCTGATGTGGGTGACATACTGGATCATGGTGCAGATGCCGTTGATGCCCGAGGGGGCAAACTGGTTGGGAAATACGAACAGTTCGTAGTTCACCGCCGCCACCAGGGCAACAAAGACGATCACCAGGTAGGTCCAGGCCTTTTTCGCAATATTCATATGAAAGAAACTCCTAAATTCCAGCCCCGAATACCGGGAACAGGGGGCGTATTCTTAGGGAAGCTCTGATGAAATCGGCAAGAGCGGATGCCGAGAGATTTTGGCTCAGCCGAAAGTTCAAAAACGGTCGGAATACTGTATGTATTTCCCGTTTTTTGAACTGCACGGATGGGTCTTTCGATCCGGCATTCCGCCGCAAACGATTGATTCATACTGATTCTCTTTTAAAATCTTTAATCAATTTGGATTTAAGATTTTAATTAGAGAATCATATGAGACGGGAATATGTGATTTTCTATTCCGAAAATCACATATTCGGCAGCGTCGCAAGGCGATGCCTTCTTGATTAAAATAAAATATGCTTATCGACTTTGTTCAGCAAAGGCTCAGCCAGTGCCGGTGAGAGAGGAATGTTCGTTGGTTCCTCCGAGCTTCCCTGAAAAATGGCGGGCTTAAGGCTGGGCAGTGATTGGGATGCTGCGTACCGATTCGGGCACCGCACCCATTCGGCGGCGAAAGGGTATACCAGCGCTTACCAAGTGCGCGCCGGGAGGGGTCCGGGGAGGGCGGCTCTGGCGCGGGAGCTGGCCAGCGTTCAGCGCCTCCCCGGTCGGCTTCTTTGCTTCCTTTCTTGCCGAGACAAGAAAGGAAGGCCCCCGGCAGGGTAGGGGAGCACCCGGACGAGGGATGCGCCAAACCTTTCCTGCATTTGCATCATTCTTTCTGACAAAATAATTGGTTTCTTGCGGAAGCTGAGTTAACCAGATAAGCATAAAATAAAATATTTTAATCAAGAAATAGTATCAGAGATTCCTTAGTATAAAATTTTATCATAGCTTTGTATGCCGGTCAAGGTGAAAACTCACCAAATTTCCTGTGTCTGTCCGGGGCAAACATAGAGCTGTCCTTCCTCTGCCTATGTTCTTCTTCCACGGAAAAACAGGGGCTGTCTCAAAATAGCCCAATGAAAACAGATGCACAAAAGCTTGGCGGGGGTGTGTGCGGGGGGGCGGCCTCGAGGCCCCCTGCGCGTTCAATAACCCGCCCGCAGGCGAGCAATTTGTCCAACTTGAAATATCAAGTTGGACAAATTGCACAAGGCGTTGTCTCAAACGAAAGTTTTGAGACAACGCCTTGAAGATCATTTCTTTTCTTTGTCTGCCAGGCGCAGGAAGGAGGTATAGTCCTCTCCCGCCGGGCGGATCCGGTGGGGATCGCTGAACAGATCCACCGTCAGCTTCTTCACCGCCGGGGCCAGGGCAATCAGGGCAATCAGGTTGGGCAGGGCCATCAGGCCGTTGAACAGATCCGCGAACTCCCAAACCGCGTCCAGGCTGGATACACAGCCGATGAACACAAAGGCGGAATAGGCCACCTGATACAGCCGGATCACAAAGCGGTTGCCCTTAAACAGGTATTCCACGCACTTTTCCCCGTAGTAGTACCAGGCAATGATGGTGGCAAAGGCAAACAGGGTCAGACCGATGGTGACGATGTACTGGCCCCCGGGGATGGCGTTTTCAAAGGCGGCGGCGCTCATGGCGCTCTTGTCCATCATAGGGTCGGCGTACCACAGGCCGGAGGTGATGATCACCAGGCCGGTGATGGTGCACATAACAATGCTGTCGAAGAACACCTCAAAAACTCCCCACATGCCCTGCCTGGCAGGATGATCCACCGTAGCGGAGGCGTGGGCGATGGGAGCCGAGCCCATGCCCGCTTCGTGGGTGAACACGCCCCGGGCCATGCCGATGCGGCAGGCGTACATGGCGGTAGCCCCCAGGAAGCCGCCGGCAGCGGCGGAGCCGGTAAAGGCGCTTTTGAAAATGGTGACGATGGCGTCAGGGATCTGACCGGCGTTGATCACCAGCACCACCAGAGCGCCCACAATATAAAAGACCGCCATAAAGGGCACCAGAATTTCCGTCACCTGGGCGATCCGGGACAGTCCGCCGATGAGCACCAGGGCAGCCAGTCCCGCCACCGCCACACCGATGATCCAGTTGGGAATGCCGGTAACCCCGTGGACGCTGCCCGCCAAAGAGTTGGCCTGGACGCTGGCGCCGATGCCGAAGGAGGCCAGGAAGCCAAACAGAGCAAACAGCACCGCCAGCCACTTCATCCCCAGGCCCCGGGTGATGTAGTACATGGGGCCGCCCACCAGCTCCCCTTTGTCGTTGGTGGTGCGGTAGGCTACGGACAATGTGACCTCGCAGTATTTGATCACCATGCCCGCCAGGGCGGAGATCCACAGCCAGAACATGGCGCCGGGGCCGCCGGTAGCAATGGCCAGGGCCACGCCTACAATATTGCCGGTGCCCACTGTGGCCGCCAGAGCGGTACACACCGCCTGGAAAGAGGAGATGGAACCGCTTTCCTTCTTGTCCCGCTTTTTAAACAGGGTCATGGTGGTATAGCGCATCACCGTGCCGAAGCGGCGGAAGATCACGCCTTTGGTCACAAATGTGAGATAAATGCCGGTGCCGATCATCAGCACCACCATGGGCACGCCCCAAATGATATTGTCATTCAGGTTTTCCAATAGTTTCATTACAAACGCCATGGGAACTACCTCCTGTCTCTTTCCCGCCTGCTGAGGCGGCCGGTTTTACCGTTAGGTTACAGTTTAACAGATGAATGGGAAAAAGAAAAGAGATTTTACCAAAAATATTTTTCCAGGGCGGACATTTGTACTTCAAAAAGAACCGGTCGAATGGGATTGTACGCGCCCTCTATCCCTGGTTTCCCAGCAGGCTTTGGTCAAAGGCGAACAGGGCCTCGTTGATCTCAAAGATGTTGTAATTGCCCTTGGTAATAAAATACTCGATGATGATGTCAAATTTGCTGGAATGGGACAGGGCGTAGCCCGCTTTTTCCAAAAGCCCTTTGGTCTGATCCAGAGAAAGCTCCAGCGCCACCGCGAAGGCCACCGCCGTGGTCTTGGAGGGCTTATAGGCTTTGTTTCCCCGGATTTTGGAAAACAGCTTCCGGTCAATGTTGGCCTTTTTATACACCTGGGCGTCGGTCAGGCCGGATTCGTCGATCTTCCGCAGAAGCATTTCCGAAAAGCTCTCGTCCAGCCGGCTTAAAGCATCCTCCAGGGACTGGGGAGCGGAAGCCTTTGGAAAGAGCGGCTCCCGGGCCATGGGCGGCTGTTTTTCCGGGCCCCCTGTGCGCATATCAAAGGCCGCGCGCTGTCTTTCCAGACGGAAAGACCTGTCTTCGGTATGATCCTGCACATACCGGTCGTCAATGTAGGACTGAATATCCGCAAAAAGCTTTCCCCCGATCTGGTAAGCCGCCTTGTCAAAGATCACCAGATACACGGTCATATCCTCTCTGAGCAAAAAATCCCCGATGGTATCCACCGCCACCTTCAGCGCCTTGTCCTTGGGATAGCCATAGACCCCCGCGGAGATCAGGGGAAAGGCCACGCTTTCACAGCCCATCTCCTTTGCCAGGGTCAGGCTGGTCCGGTAGCAGGAAGTGAGCAGATTCTTTTCCCCATGCCAGCCGCCCCGCCATACGGGGCCTACCGTGTGGATCACATAGCGGCAGGGAAGCCGGTAGCCCTTTGTCGCCTTGGCTTTTCCGGTTTCACAGCCACCCAGGGTTTTGCACGCTTCCAGCAGCTCCGGCCCGGCGGCCCGATGGATGCAGCCGTCCACGCCGCCCCCGCCCAGCAATGAATTGTTGGCGGCGTTGACAATGGCGTCCACCTTCATCAAAGTAATATCATTTCGGACAATGTGAAGCGGCATAAAAGGTTCCTCCTTTTCGGAAAGATACGGAATGATATCTCTACTATAGCACATTTTTTCCATCTGCCCAAAAATTTTTTTGAAAAAGGGCAAAGATGATGCATTTCTGATACATTTCTTTTTTATTCTGTTACCAGAAAACAAACACAGAAATTGGAGGAGATACTATGAGCTGGTTTATTTTCGCAATCGCTGTTATCTGTGCCGGAACCACTGCCTTTTTCTATTCCATGTAACGGTGGATTCCTGAATCCCCCGGCTTCGGCGCCGCGTACACAATTTCCCTGCTGACAAAAGATCAATGGGCATCCGCTGAGAACGGATGCCCATTGTACGTTATTGGCGATAGGTCTGTTTTCCCGTTATCATTTCGTTTTTTCCAGAGGATCAGTCGTCATCATCGTCATCGTCATCATCATCATCGTCGTCATCCCAGTCGTCGTCATCCCAATCGTCGTCATCATACTGGTCGTCCCAGTCATCATCGTCATACTGGTCATCCCAGTCATCGTCGTCATACTGATCGTCCCAGTCATCATCGTCATACTGGTCATCCCAGTCATCGTCGTCATACTGATCGTCCCAGTCATCGTCGTCATACTGATCGTCCCAGTCGTCATCATACTGATCGTCCCAGTCGTCGTCATACTGGTCGTCCCAGTCGTCGTCATACTGATCGTCCCAGTCGTCATCGTCATACTGGTCGTCCCAGTCGTCGTCATACTGGTCGTCCCAGTCATCGTCGTCCTGATCGTCCCGGTTGTCGTCCATGTCCATTTCCGTCACTTTACCGGTGATGGCATCCACTTCGTACTCGTACTCCACACCGTCCAGCACAAATTCCATCTCATAGGTTCCGTCGCTGAGGTCGTATTCCTTCTCCACAAACTGAAGGTCTTCCCGGCCCAGCTGGGCGGACAGGATCTCCTGGGCGGCTTCCTGATCAATGCGATCCTGCTGGTCAAAGTCATCGTCGTCCAGGGTCAAGGTCTTGGAGCCGCTGTTATGTTCCGCTACCACTTCCCGAACCACTTCCGCCAGTTCCTCCAGGAAATCCTCAGAAGGGTAGGCGGAACCCTTTTCCATCTTCAGAATGATGTTCTTTTCATGGCCGCTGACAGTATTCGCGAAATACCCCTGGTCATAGATCATGTCTACCAGTTTCTTTACAACGGCTTCACAGGATCTTCCCTCATAACCGCTGATCTCCGCCAGAACGGCGTTTCCGTCGTTATTTTCACCGATGAGGGAGACTACGTTTCCCTCTTTGTCATAGGCCACCTGGATCTCCGGATTAACGCTGAGCAGGATGGTCCCCACAGCACCGGTTTCCTGTCCATAGCTCATCGGTTCCACCGAGGAAGCGCTGCATCCCAAGAATACGGTCAGGATCAGGGCGGCGGTCAGGGTCAGACCCAGGATTCTCTTGAATGGATTGAATTTTTTCATGGTTTACATCTCCTTTATATGGCTTGTTGATTTTGTTTTCATTGACAGATTACGAAAGTCCTTCTTCGAAAACGGGGTCGGGCTTCAAAACTTTTTTTCATCTGCCTTACAAAAGAAGATTACGACCGTCCTCCGGAAAAACCGGGGTCTTTATAAAATAAAATCAATCGTCCTCTTCCTCCTGGTCATCATCATCGTCATCGTCGTCATCATCGTCGTCATCGGCGTCGTCATCATCGCTGCTCACATCATCATCGTCATCGGCATCATCATCGTCAACGCTGGCGTCATCATCACTGCCGCTTTTGTCCTCAGGATCTTTCTCTTCCGAATCCCAATTGTCATCTTCATCATCGCCGTCCAATTCCGGCTGGCTCTGGGGCGTTACAGGGATGATGAAGGATTGATCCTCTGTGGCGGTGGCCGGTTCTTCTTCACGGTTCAGAATGATCACAATGATATCTCCGTAGCCCTCCTCCAGCTGGGTTCGCACCCGGTTTTCTTCTTCTTCTTTCCAGGTTCCGTCTTTACTGCATACTGTAATGGATACCGTTTCCCCATGAGACAGGTATCCCCGCGCCATGGCCCGCTCCATCAGATCCTCCGTAACGTCTGCCAGATCCTTACCACTGCAGTCATAATCCTGAATCAGCAGCTGGCCATCCGCGTTTTTACCTTCCAGCTTCAGCACCCGCTCGGTGCGGCTGACGGTCATCTCCACATCCGGATTGATTTGAATCCGCAAGGTGCCGTATGGGGTGAAATTGGGCCGGTAATATCCGAAGAAGATCAGGCAGAAGCAGGCGGCCAGGGCAGCCAGGGTCACCGCGGTCCGTTTGACCGCAGTCCATTGGTTCTGTTCCCGGCGAAGGGGCACGATTCGTTCCACTCGGTCTCCCACCGCATATCCAAGATTGGCGGCTTTTAAAAAACGTCCCTGCTCATCCAAGGCCACCACATAGGCCGGATGGGTCTCCATGATCAGATAGCGCACGGTGAGCTCCCTCCTTTCAGGCGGCACAAATGGCCCCGAATGATCTCATAGCCGTTGGTAAAGGCCAGTAAAATGGCGACCAGATATTTTCGGTGCCGCTCCAATGTCTTTTTTTCCACCCCGGCGCCCAGGGACAGCTCCTTCATAGGCAGCCGTCCGGTAAGCTCCACCTGCCTGAGCAGGTCAGGATTGGCTCTGGCGTAGTCCAGCACCCGGCGGCAGGCGGATAAGGTCCGCTCCTGCTGGGGGCAGTTGTCCGCCACATCGGAAAAGGACAGGCCAAAAGATCCCAGCTTTTCCCCAAACTCCCGGATTTCCTGCTGACTGGCGGACCGGTGCAGATAGTCTTCCACAGGATTCTGCCCATCCGGCAGGGTGTCCAGCAGCGTCCTCTCTTCCTCATCTTCCACAGGAAGATGGAGGGAGAGCACGCCTTTATGCCGCTTTTCCCGCCGGTAGTGGTCGATGAGCCGGTTCCGGATGGCTCTGGCCCCATAGGGAAGGAAAGCCCCCCGATTGGATTCATAGCTGAGCATGGCCTCATAAAATGCCAGCATGGCGATGCTCAATTCATCTTCATGGCCGTTTTCCGGAGCGTCCTGAATAAACTTCACCGTTTCGCTGCGGATGAAGGGCATATATTGTCGGATAAATTCATCCGCCGCTTCCGGATCAACTTTTGCCGCCTGAAGCTGGGCCAGGATGCTGTGTTCTGTCCCTGCCATACCAATTCCTCCATTTTCTCCTGTTGCAGAATACGCAGGGGCCGCCGGATAACCGGGGTCGTCCCAAAAATTTTCATAGAAACCCTATTCTAAAATATGCTTATCGACTTGGTTCAGCAAAGGCTCTGCCAGTGCTAGTGAAGGAGGAATGCTTGTTGGTTCCTCCGGGCTTCCCTAAAAATGGCAGACTGAAGGCTGGGCAGTGATGTGAACGCAGCTGCCAATTCGGGCACCGCACCCATTCGGCGGCAAAAGGGTATACCGGCACCTACCAAGTGCGCGCCGGGAGGGGTCCGGGGAGGGCGGCTCTGGCGCGGGAGCTGGCCAGCGTTCAGCGCCTCCCCGGTCGGCTTCTTTGCTTCCTTTCTTGCCGAGACAAGAAAGGAAGGCCCCCGGCAGGGTAGGGGAGCACCCGGACGAAGGATGCGCCAAACCTTTCCCGCATTTGCATCATACGTTCGGATAGAAAATCTGGTTTCTTGCGGAAGCTGAGTCAACCAGATAAGCATATTCTAAAAAATTATACAGGGAAGGGGGGGTTCCCGCTTCCCTGTATAGGTTAAATCTTTGAAAAATCTATGTAAAGTCCCTTAAAAGCTTTCGGGTCTTTCCTTCCCGGCCGTACCGGAAACGTCCCGGTAGAAGGCCGTCTCCGCCGCCATTATGTAGGGTCTGAGCCACAGGTTGCCGATATTCAGAGTCAAAGCGGCGAGAATCTCCCAGCCAATAAAGCTTAAGTGCAGGCAGAACAGCCGCCACCGGTTTCCCTCCATCATCTCCTTGGAGTTGGAAATGGCCTCACTGGCAGTCAGTTCCGGATTCTCCGCCAAAATATAATCGGTCATGGCATAGCTGTAAGTGGCAATGATGCCGGGAACGATCAGCAGCAGCGACCAGAGGAAGATGTAAACGCTCTTCAGCAATTTGGTCACAGCGGTTGTTTTCCAGTGGGGAACATAATCAAACAGCAGTCCCATGGAGGCCTCCCGGCGGTCATGGAGTTCCAGGTGAAGCCGGCAGTGGCCAACCTGCACCATGCTTCCCAGCACAAACAGCACCGCCGCCAGCAGCAAAGCAGCCAGAATGAATATAAAGGCGATTTCCCCTGGAAATCCTTCCCTGGTGGAGAAAACCGTCTGCCTGAAAAACTGAAAATCAACGCTTGCGCCGGTTTCCTTGATGTCCAGCTGGATCTTTGGGCCGTAGGCGTTGGTGCCTCCTAAAAGGGAAGCCACCAACCCGGCAAGCACCGCGATTTTCCAGTTCCCCTTCAGCGCGTCCCGGGCAATCTGCCTGAAATCTGCCGCGTACTTCATAAAATCGCTCCTTTCATTGAATCCCGTACCCAGATCGGCCCAGTTTCAGTGCGTAAGCCATCATCTGACGGTGATCCGAAAATGTTTTTCCTTCGAATCCTTCCGCTTCTTTAAAGGACAGTACTTCTTTTTCTTTGTTAATCCACAAAGAATAGGCTGTTTTCTCTTCCATATCCCTTATCCGTTTCCTGTGGGGATGTAGGGGCGGATGGAATTGGCCACATTGCAGATGGGCATGGTTTGCAGCCACACCCGGCCGGGGCCGGTGAGCACCGTGTGGAACAGGCCCTCCCCGCCTAAAAATACGTTTTTCAGTCCCGGCACCTGTTGGATATCCATTCGCACGTCGGGAGTGAATCCGGCCACGTTGCCGGTGTCCACGATGATCTGCTGTCCGGGCTTCAGTTCATACTCCACCAGCTCTCCGTCGATCTCCACAAAGGCGGTGCCGCTGCCGGAGAGCCGCTGCATGATAAAGCCCTCGCCGCCGAAGAAGCCAGACCCCAGATTTTTCCGGAAGTGGATGGACAGCTCCACCCCGGACTCCGCCGCCAGGAACGCGCTTTTTTGCAGGATCATCTCCTGGCCCGGCCCGATGGTGATGGGCTTGATCTGGCCGGGAAAGCTGGAGCCGAAGGCGATCATTCCCGCTCCCTTGGCGGTATAGATATTCTGGAACATACTCTCCCCGGACAGAGCCCTGGAGAACATCCTGCCCAAACCGCCGCCCCGGGTGTCCATTTGCATATTGGGACTCATCCAAACCATGGAGCCCTTTTCGGTGATCATCTGCTCACCGTTTTCCAGCTGGCAGACCACCACCGGGAAGCTGCCTCCTTTGATTTCATAACGCATTGTAGATCCTCCTTATTTTATGATGTCTTTTCTTTCCGCCTTTGGTTATGTGGCTGCGCTCTTCCGTACACATTATGTACAGGCCTTTAGTATTCCCACCGCCGCGCCGATGAGGGCCAGGGGCAAAAGCAGGGCGACGCCGCCCACAAATACCAGGCATACAAACAGCACCGGCAGGGCCAGGGCCACCAGCAGTCCCGCAATGATCTTCGCCGCCCCCCAGGTCAGTCGAATGGCCAGGCCGACGGCTTTCACCAGCAGCCATAAAAACAGAACCAGGGCCAATAATTCCATCATTTTTCTTTCCTCCTTGATAAAAAGAGCCTCACCACACCGTGAGGCCCTTTTGTAGTGTTAAGGTTTTAAAACGTTCTTCTGACACCGGGCGCCTCGATTCCCAGTGCTTCCGCAAATACAGGGTACTTTTCCGCCATTTCCAGAATGCGAATGGTGAGCATTCTCTCTTTCACACCCATGTTCGTTCCCTCCTTGGTTTCTTGGATGGCTCTATTATACATCCTTTCCAACAAGGAATCCAGGACGATTTTCGCATAATAAAGAGGCTATTGTTCCCATTTCCGCAAATTAAGGAAGCTCTGATTCAATCGGCAAGAGCGGATGCCGAGAGATTTTGGCACAGCCGAAAGTTAAAAAGCGGCGGAATACTGTATGTATTTCCCACTTTTTAAACTGCATGGATGGGGCTTTCGATCCGGCATTCAGCCAAAGACGATTGATTCAGAGATTCCTTAACCCTTGCCGCCCGCTTCCATGCAGGCCCGGTACTGCTCGGGGTTGATCTTCCCGGTGGCGATCATCCGCTCAGACCAAAGCTGCAAGGTCTCCACGGCGATGGAGATCCGTTCCAGCTCCTGCTGTATGTAAATAAAGTCCGCCAGTTCGTCCCCGGTGATCTCCCCGTCCACGGTAATCTCTATAAGCCGCTCCTTCTTTTTCTGCATGGAGTTCAGGGACGCCAGCATTTCCAATATGATCTGGGACAGATCCTTGATCTTCACCTCCGGCACATACTGCTGACCGATGGGACACTGGTTGGCGCAGTAGTAGTTGCACAGCCCCGGCTGCTTGTATTTTTCCGCCATGGTCAGAACCTCGTCCGGGTGGGGGAGGGTGCGCTCGTTTTCAATTTTCTCGATCCGCTCAGGGGAAAGGGTCTCAAGCAAGTCGCTTGCCTCCTCCCGGGTCAGCCCCAGGTGCTCCCGGGTGGTGTGGTAAATATTTTTATTAGCCTTGGTGGATGCTCTTGCCATAAGCTCCATCCTCCTGTATTTCTGGGATGTTCGCCTTTATCTTATCATACAATCGGAAAAAAATCCACCGGCTGTTACAAGGATATGGGGGTTTCCTTCCAAATAGTCCCCATTAAGCTTTCAGGCATCCTTTTGCCAGCGTCCTGTCCAGCTTCTTCCGGATCCTGCGGAGCATGGAAGCGGTCTTTCTCTGGGAGTAGCCAAGCCGCTGGCTGATCTCCCCGGTGGTTTCCAGATACCAGTACCGGCAAATAAATACCTTTTGTTCCGCAGGCCCCAGCTGTGCCAGCAGGGCGGTGACGAATTGTTTCATCTGCTCCATTCTGTCCGAATCAACGCCCTGGAAGTACGCCTCCATTTCTTTCAGATCGGGGGTAAGGCCGTCCTCTCCCTCTTTTCCAAGGATTGGCCTCCAGAAAAAGTTCAGGCATCGCTTCCACACATATGCCAGCACCCCGGTCACGCAAAAAGGCGCGGCCAGAGAAAAGGCGGAATAGACGCACTCCTTTTCCAACTGCCAAACAGGCAAAATCACCGGCGCTTCCATGAAAAGCTTATCCATACTTTATCCTCCGTTCCTTCATTCATTTTCAAAAGGCATACGCTTTCTTATATGGAAGGGATTATAAAGAGGAATTGCATCTTGATTGCATCAAAATGAAAAAATGCTTATCGACTTTAAACAGCTTACCACAAGATCTCTAAATGAGCAAATTCAAATTGTACACAAATTGCAGAAAAAGGAAGCAGTCAAAGGCCCCCTTGTGTAAAGGGGGCTGTCACGGCGAAGCCGTGACTGGGGGATTGACGCGGCAGGGCGCTTCCCTTTTTGCCGAAGTGCGGGCGAATTCGCAACATTTCACTGCACAATCCCTCAGGCCCTACGGGCCAGCTCCCTTTACACTTTTGGAGCCTTGGGAGCACCCGGACGAGGACTGCGCCAAACCTTTCCAGCATTTGCATCATACTTTCTAATAGAAAACCTGGTTTTTGAAAAAGCTGAGTTAACCAGATAAGCATGTAAAATTTTAGAACGCGGTCCTGACATATGGCAGATCAGATTGCCCGGCCAATCTTGTTTTCGACCGTAAATGGATAAAAAGTCATTTGATTTTTTCAATTTGACCGTTATACTAAAAGAAACAGCAAAACTCCAGTCCCAAAAAAAGCCTGCTTTATCAGAAGGGAGCACAGCTGATTCATGAAATTCATATTTTCCTATTTAAAAAAATACAGCAGGCTTATCCTGCTCACGCTGATTATCAAATTCCTTGGCACACTGGGGGAATTGAGCCTGCCATACATACTGGAGCATCTGATCGATGAAGTGGCGCCCACCAAAAGTCTGGAGATGGCGCTTGCTTTTGGCAGTCTGATGGTCTTTATGGCGCTGCTTACCCGCATGCTGAACGTTTCCGCCAACCGCCGGGGCTCCAAGCTGGCCCAGATGGTAACCTACGAAATGCGGCAGGATTTGTTCTATCATTCCATCCACCTGTCCGGCAGTCAGATGGACGCCTTTGGACTGCCCTCCATCACCTCCCGGATGACCTCCGATTCTTACAATATCCAGAACTTTATCCGCTCCATGATGGCGGTAGGCGTCCGGGCGCCGATTTTGCTGATCGGCGGCATCGGCATCACCATGACCATGGATGTTGGTATGTCCGCGATTTTGTGTATCATCGCTCCCATCGTGATTTTCTGCGTGGTATTTCTCTCGTTGAAAGGAATCCCCCTGTTTGACCGGGTGCAGCGGCTTCTGGATAAAGTTGTCCGGGTCATGCGAGAGAATATTACCGGAATTTTGGTGGTGAAAGCCCTGTCCAAAGAGGATTATGAGCGGTCCCGTTTCGCGGACGCGAACCGGGACCTGACAAAAGCGGAGCGCACCGCCAGCATCGTTATGAGCTTGCCGGGACCTACCATGCAGTTTTTCCTGAACATCGGCCTGACGCTGGTGGTTTTGGTGGGCGCTTACCGGGTCAACGGCGGTCTGACAAAGCCCGGTGTGATTCTGGCGTTCCTTACTTATTTCAATCTGATTATGAATGGCGCCATGGGACTGAACCGCATCTTCATGATGATGTCCAAGGCCAACGCCTCCGCCAACCGCATTGAAGCGGTGGTCAAGGCCCCCAACGAACTTGCCCCCATACCCTTGGAATCCGCCGCCGTAACCGAAAGCAGCGCCCACATCGTCTTTGACCGGGTCAGCTTTGGATACGGCAAAACCGTCACATCCGGCGACAGCCGCCATTTTGACGGCGGCCAGCGGCAAATGAGTTTGAACGATATACACTTTGAAATTGAAAAAGGCGGCTCTCTGGGCATCATCGGCGCCACCGGCAGCGGCAAGACCACCATCATTAACCTTTTGATGCGGTTTTATGACGCCACCTCCGGTCATATTTTCGTGGACGGCAGGGACATCCGTACCTTTGCGCTGAAGGACCTGCGGCAAAAATTCGGCGTTGTATTTCAGAATGATGTGATTTTCGCGGATACCATTGCCGATAACATCCGCTTTGGACGGGAGGTATCCCAGGAAGAATTGTCTGTCGCGGCACAGGATGCCTGCGCGTCAGCGTTCATTGAACGCTATGACGATGGGTACAATCATCCATCCGCCATTCACGGCGCCAACTTCTCCGGCGGACAGAAGCAGCGGCTGCTGATTTCCCGGGCGCTGGCGGCAAAGCCGGAGATCCTGATTTTGGACGACGCTTCCTCCGCGCTGGATTACAAGACGGATGCTTCTGTCCGGAAGGCCATCCGGGAGCGCCACGGCGGCAGTACCACCATCATCATTGCCCAGCGGGTTTCCTCTATTATGACGCTGGACAACATCATCATGCTGGATGAAGGCAGAATACTGGGCTGCGGAACCCACCAGGAGCTGTTAAAAAGCTGTCCACCCTACCGGGAGATCTTCCATGCCCAGATGGGAGAGGGGGAATGATCCATGGCCAGAAAAATGACTTTTTCCAATTCCCGTCCGAAAAATACAAAGGGCACCCTGGTCAGAATTCTTCATTATCTGGCGTTCTACAAGTATCTGCTGTTTTTCGCCATCGCCCTGAGCTTTATCAGTAACATTCTGGCTCTGCAAGGCCCAAAATACGCGGGCAAAGCCATCCATGAGGCGGCCGCCGGCGTGGGCTTGGTGAATTTTGACGCGGTGTTTTACTATGCCAAGTGGATGCTGTTCGTCTATGTCACATCCAGCGTGCTGACGATCTTCATCAACGTGATTATGACCTCCCTGAGCAAGTGGATCGCCCAGAAGATGCGCAGGGACGTGTTCGACAAGCTGATGCGCCTGCCGGTGAGTTACTATCACGAAAACTCCGCCGGTGACATCATCAGCCGGGTATCCTACGATGTGGATGTGGTTTCCACATGTATTGCCACGGACATCGCTCAAATTTTGACCAGTCTGGTCACGGTCATCGGCTCTTTTATCATGATGATCTATTTGTCTCCCACCTTGTCCATCGTGGTTATGATAACGGTTCCCATCAGCATCGCCTACACGGTTTTTATGCGGAAAAAGGTCCGTCCCCGGTATTCCCGCCGCTCCGCGAGCTATGGACAGCTCAATGGCTTTGTGGAAGAAATGCTCTCCGGAGAAAAGACCATCCAGGCATACGCCTATGAGGATTCGGTTTGCGAACGGTTCGACGGGGTCAACACCGAGGCCGCGGACGCTTACTACGACGCGGAATACTATGGCTGCTCCATGGGCCCCACTATGGGCTTCATCAATAACCTGTCCCTGGCGCTGATCGCCATGCTGGGCACCATCTTGTTTATGAACGGCGCCGTCAGCCTGGATACCATTTCCTCCTTCGTCCTCTACTCCCGGAAGTTCTCCGGCCCCATCAACGAAATCGCAAACGTGGTCAATGAATTATTCTCCGCGCTGTCTGCGGCGGAACGGATTTTCACTTTGCTGGACGCGGAAGAGGAGAGCGCCGATACCGCGGATATGACCGTGTTGGAGAATGTGGAGGGCAGGGTAGAGCTGAGCCATGTGCGCTTCGGCTATGTTCCCGGAAAGACGGTTCTTCATGACCTGTCCATGGTTGCCGAACCGGGAAAAACCGTAGCCATCGTCGGCCCCACCGGCGCGGGAAAGACCACCATCATCAATCTTTTGATGCGGTTTTATGATGTGGACGGAGGGAACATATATGCGGACGGCAGAGACATCCGAAGCTATACCCGCTCCTCTCTCCGGGGCGCTTACGCCATGGTGCTCCAGGACACATGGGTCTTTAACGGTACGATTTTCGATAACATCGCTTACGGCAAGCAGGATGCCACCATGGAGGAAGTGGTGCGGGCCGCGAAAAGCGCCCACATCCATTCCTTTATCATGCGCCTGCCGGAAGGGTACAACACAGTCATTTCTGAGGACGGAGGCAATATCTCCAAAGGTCAGAAGCAGCTTCTGACCATCGCCCGGGCGATGCTGTACAACGCCAAAATGCTGATCCTGGATGAAGCCACCTCCAACGTAGATACTAGCACGGAACAGGAAGTCCAGAAGGCCATGGGTGAGCTGATGGAGGGAAAAACCTGCTTTGTCATCGCCCACCGTCTGAGCACCATCCAGAATGCGGATTTGATTCTGGTGGTGGACCATGGGGATGTGGTGGAGCAGGGAAACCACCAAACATTGATGGCGAAAAAGGGCTTCTATTATAAGCTTTATGCGGCGCAGTTTGCGTGACCAAAGCCTTGCGCCGCCGATTGCGTAAAAAAGTTGTTCCTCAAAGCGCAATCCGTGGCTGACTTTTCGCGGTGGATGCGTCCCGATCACCTATGTCAAAGGGATTTGACATGTGAATTTCAGGGAACTTCAAATTCTTTTGGCTGAAACTGGGATTGCTGAATGATAAGATTGTGACGGCTCAAGGATACTATCAATTCATAAACCAATGGAAGGAGTGTAAATGCTAATATGTACTTGAGCCACATTCCCGGAAAATGACAGCGAATATTTGAGCCACCTTGCAAGATGCCCTACAATAGGCTCAAAGCTATTGTAGGAGGAAGAGAAAAATCATTTGTTGTAATTGATAAATTCAATCCCCACCATTTTGCAGAACAGCTCCAGGATTCCGGCATATCTGCCGTAGGCCAAATGCAGATGGTTGGAGTTGATGGTGCGGAAGAACAGATCATAGTCCGCCTCCGCCCGAATAAAGGCATGGGGATAGCACCAGGTGGTCTTTTTCAGCTCCTCCAGAGGGCGCATCTCCGTCACGCCCTCGAAGCAGCCCAGAACATAGCTGCCGTTACGGCGGAACAGGCGGGCGACGGTCACATCGCCGGGTTTGGCGATCATCTGCATGGCCCCGCCTCCGGCGATGCCAAAGATGTGGGGCAAAAGCGTGACCTTTTTCATAGCCGCATCCCCGTTATCCGGGTCGGCGAAGTAAGGGGCCGCCGCGCCGCAGTTGGCCAGGATAAACTCCTTTTCCTGACCGTCGAAGAATTTTATATCCAAAAGGCAGCTGGGCTGTCCCTTGGCGCACAGATTCAGGATTCGCATGGTCATCGCGCCGTCGCAGTCGCACTCACAGCTGGTGGGAATCGCCTTCTTGGGGCCGTCGGCGTCGTAGGTATTGTTCAGCAGGCCCACTCCCAAGCACTGGAGCACGAAATGATCGCTCATGTCCTGCTGGCACTTGATGCCCATGAAGTCATACTTTTTCTCCTGGGCCATATCCTTCAGCGCCAGATAGCTGCGAACCTGAAGCGCCAGCTTTTCCTCGTTGAAGTTTTCTCCGTAGCCGATGGAGAAATGGGCCTTCACCCAATCCAGATGCTTCTGAAGGCGCTTTGGATCCACGCTGTTGGCCCGGTATACAATTTCATATTGATCGCAGTGGTCCACCTCTGTGCCGAACACCTTATGCCACTGGCTGGGGTCAGCCACGGTGGTGCCGATTCCAATGCTGCGGCCGCCGATCATGCCAAAGCTGGAGCGGCGCACCTGCTCCGCAAGCTCACAGGCGCTGACATAGGTATCCACCTGGCTTTGGATCTCCCGGTCAAGGAAATCGCCGCTGACCCGGATGCATTGCTTGCCCGTCTGCTCCAGCATGCCGGCCACCGCCAGCAGCGTTACCAGGCTGGAGGTATCCCGCTGCTTGTTCCCCAGCAGCAGCACCGGAGCATTCGTAGAGAAGGCGGGACGAAGGCAAAGGCTTGGCGTCGCCCAAATGGGCAGATGTATAATCACCGCGGTGATCCCCCGCCGGCGGATATCGTCCGCCACAGCGATGCCCTCTTTGTCATCGAATACGATGGGAGATATATACAGATCGTATTTGTCTGCAAATGCCCGCTTGATTTTTTCGATTTCTCCGTAGGCGATATGCGCTCGTTTCTCATAAAATTCCCGGCGGCTGTCGCCTAAGGTGACCACCGCCACCTTTGCTTTCTCCATAACCCGTTCCTCCTTACAACAATGACGTTCGTCCATTGACTTTTTTTAGTGGGTAACACAGACCAGCTTGAAAGCCAAAGCTATCCCCTTGTTTTTGCATTATTCGGGCGCATTGATTGCTGCCCCAATGATAAAAGCGGTTAAAACCAGCCGCCTTTATCCAATTACACACCTTCAGTGTGAAAATAAGCGGTTATCTCGCCTGATTCAGCAGGCTTACGCCGGCGGCCGGCGCTTTTGACACAGGCGATGGATTCACAGATGCCTTAGCCGGGCGGTTTGCCCGGCCTCCCGGAATTCTCTCCACACGGTCTCAAACCACTGATCGCGCCGGGGTATGGGACGCACGGGACGCCAGCTGGTTACAAGCTTTCCGTCTCTCCATTGGGCCTCCAGAATTTCTCCGGCGTGCCTGCCCTCGTCCAGCCCCGCCCCCTGGATCAGATAGGAGCCGCGGCTTCCGCCGCCATGCCGGATGTAAGCCAAAATGCACTGTGCCAGCGTATGGGCGGTAATCAGCAGATCCTCCGCCCGGAATGCCTGGGCCAATTGCTTTGGCTCCTGAACGGCTGTCTCCTCCTCCAATTGACGGCGCAGACGGGCAATTTCCTCCACCGCCTCCCGGGCCTTGTCCGCGCTGCGGATATGGGCGCAGTTTCGGGACATCAGGCTTCCCAGGGAACGCCTCAGCGCTTCCGGCGGTATGCCCTCTTTCCGCTGCCACTTGGCCGCTTTGGAAAACGCCTGCTCCGCCTGCGGGGAAACCACGGATAAAAACCGGTCCATAGGCGGCGGGGGATCGGCGTAATCCCGGGTGATGCGGACAGCCGCCCGAAGGGCCCCCACCTGTCCGGCATTGAGGGCGCTGCCTCCCGGGCGGTAAACGCCGTGGCTGCCGTTGACCTCCCCCACCGGGAAGAAATGACGCAGCTCGCTTTCCCACCACAGATCCCCGGAAAGACCGCCGTTATTATGCTGGGCGCAAACCGCCACCTCCAGCATCTCCCGTTCCAGATCAATGCCGTTGGCTCGATACAGCGCCGCCGCGCCCGGATTCATCCGCTTCAATCTGTCAATGGGCGCAGGCAGAAGGCAGTCACAGTTTTTCAGATATTCCCGGGCCTGGGGGCCTAATGCGCCGAAAGCGTCCGCCCCTGTGACCGCCAACCCGCTGGGGTTTTCCCGGAAATCCATCCAGACCCGGCGCCCCTTCTCCGCAATTTCCCGATAGACCAGCAGGTCGATCCGGGAGGAGCCGTCCTTCCCCGTTTTTCTGGGGTCGAAGGGCCATTGAAACCCCTTCAGGAACTGGGCTTCCAGCATGGCGGTAACGTCCGAAAACCCGGCGCCCAGAAATTCCCTGGGATCGGAACCATCCTGTTTTGTACTGACATACCGGGGCAAAACCTGCTGATAGCTTCCGGAAACATTCCAGCGGAACCGGATGGAGGCCAGGCCGTATTGCCATTCCGTCAGGTTCTTTCCTTTGACCCCCGCCAGCAGCGCCGCGCCCGTGCCCCCGGATTGGCTCGCCGGATAGACGGAATCCTGATAGATCCCCGCGGGCCCGCCGGTGGCGTAAACAACATTCACCGCGTTGATCAGGATCCATTTTCCCGTGTTGATCTCCAGCGCCAGCAGCCCCAGGCACTTCTCCTCATCCCGGAGGACGGAAACCACCTGGACTCCGTTCAACATCCCGATGGGATACTGCTCCGCCCGCTTCTGCAGGCACTCTGTCATAACCTTGCTGGTCAGAGGCCCCACAGAAGTGGCCCGGGCACCGGGGTCATGGTCCGTTTTATAACCGGCGTATTCCCCATAGGTGTTAAACGGGAACGGCACGCCCAGCTCGCACAGGTAGAAAAAGCACCGAAGGCTGTTTGCCGCCTCGCATAAGGCAATGTCTCCGTCCATGCTTTCCCCATGAAAATAGGTCTTTGCCATTTCCTCAATGGAATCTTCCGTATCTCCGCACAGATTCAGCTTGTAATAGGTCTGCTTATCGCTGCCGGTATTCCGGGAGGTGCCCATATAGATCCCTTCCGTCAGGATCAGAATGTCCTTCTGGCCCATCTCGTAAAGCCGGACGGCGGCGGCATAGCCCGACGCGCCGGTGCCGACGATCACGGTATTGCAGCTATAATAGTCCGTCCGCTGTCCAAGCAGCGTAATCTGCCGCTTATCCATGGCCTCAGCCCAGGTACTTTAAGATGTGCGTCGCCACGGTGCACAGCTCCCCATCCTGATTGCGCACGTCCACTTGAGAATAAGAGCGTCCCTTTTCCTCATCCACCTCCACGCAGGTATAGGTCACCGTAATGGTGTCCCCTATGAAAACGGGCTTTAAGAAGCGAACCTTGTCATAGCCAAGGGAAACGCAGGTCACTTCCGACTTTTCCGCGAAAGCGGTGGAGCAGGTAGAGGACATGCACAGCGACAGCAGGCCATGGGCAATCCGCCTGCCGTAGGGGGAGTGCTCCCGCATATAAACCTCGTTCAGGTGGTTTCGGGCAAAATCTCCGGTAATGCCCGCGAATCCATAGACGTCATAGTCGCTGATGGTCTTGCTGAAGGTCAGCTGCTCGCCAACGGTGACGGGAACATGAATCGCCATAATATACACCTCATTTTCTATTTTGGGTCATGTGGCTTGCTTGCCGGAGGGGCCGCGGAATCGGAACACCCGCAAAGGCCCTCCCGCGGCTTTCAGGGTAAAGTCCCCCGTTCCCGCCGGGAGGAAATATTGCTGCCCCTTGCCAACGGGGTGGCATCCGCCGGCGGTTATGATCTGTCCGCTTCCTTCCAGGATGTACAGGCCGCAAAATACCGGGGGATTTTTTATTCCCACAGCATCTTTTACGATGATCTCCTCCAATTGGAACAGATCCGTATGCTCCGGGCCGATCAGCAGCCGCCTTGTGCCGCCGGAGTTTTCCTCCAATGGCTTTGGCTGGATAAAATAGCGGCGCGCCGCCTCCTGGGAGGATATTCCATCGTAATGGAAGCAGTCGAACATGGTTTCGAAGCCCAGGCCCTGATGGCACATGCTGTCGGCGATGGGAAGGCCCTTGGGGGTCACGCGCTCGATCCGGATGGTATAATCCGTAGGCTCCTGAATTTCTATCAGAAAGCACCCGGCGCCGATGGCGTGGGGCGTTCCTCCGGTAATCAGGATGGTGTCCCCGGCCTTGACCGGTATTTTATGCATGCAATCCAGCATTCCGGGGATGTCCTGCCTGTCAAACAGCCGCTTCCATTTCTCCCGGGTGATCCCGGGCCGAAAGCCCAGGTAGACGCAGGGCTGCTCCCCATCTACCGCCTGGCCCCCCAGAATATGCCAGCATTCCGTTTTCCCATAATCCGATTGAAATAAGCGGCGGGCGGCCTCCCGATCCGGATGCACCTGAACCGTCAGCCGTTCCCCGGAATCGATCAGCTTTGCCAGCACCCCCAGAGCCTTGCCGTAACGGTGGGAATGGGTCTTTCCTAAGTAACCGGCGGGATCCTCCCCGATGACCTCCCGCAAGGTCACATATTCGTAATCCGGAAGGCGGCTGAGCCCCTCCACAATATCCTCGCGGCCGGCGTTGTGGGCTTCCACCACCGACAGGATCCATTCTTCCGGAAACTGGCTGTTTTCCGGCGTTCTTCCGTGGAGCGTCTCCAAGTTGGCGCCGCCGGTATAGGTGCGCCAGGCTCTTGGCGCGTCCAACAAAAGGGGCTGGTCATTGGGAACCTTCGTCATTTTCTATCTCCCCAAGCATTTGATAGTAGGAAAGATTCTCCCGGGCCCAGGGAAGCTTTCCCCTTTCGATTTGTTCGATGATCCACACCACCCTTTGGTTATAGGGGGTGGGGATCCCATAGTCCTTGCCCAGGCGGCATACCAGGCCGTTCAGGGCCCGGATCTCCGTCCGCCGCCCCTTTTGAAGATCCTGCAAAATGCTGGATCGGGACGGGGCGATGCTTCGAAACATCTCCGGCATTTTCTGGCAGGCTTCCTCCAGCTCCCGCCGGCTGCGGAAGTATAGCTCCCGGCAAAGGTCCTGACCGTTTACGGGAAGAAATTGAATCCCCGCCCTATGGCCCACGCGGATGCATTCTTTCATCACCCGCAGGCTCACCGGCTGTATCATCGGATCCTCCGTCACGCCCCCGCAGCACAGGCCCAGGCTGCTGGCAACGGCGCTGACAGAGGCGTTGATTAGCAGCTTTGACCACCGCTGATCCAGAAGCCTATGGGTAACGGTCACCTTTCCCGCCTTTTCCAGAACCGTTTTCAGCCGGGTCAGCTGGGGGGTCTGCCTGCCGTCCGGGGTGCCGATGGTAAAGCATACCGAATCCTCAGGACTGGTCAGCTCCGAGACTCCGGGGCCGAGGAATGTGGCGCTCCACGTGACCACGCCGCCTAACAGCTGATCCGGGGAAAGGAGCTTTTCCAGCTCTGCCTCCGGCACGCCGTTTTGCAGGCAGCAAATCGCTCCATCCTCCCGCAAATGCCCCTTCAGCGCCGTGACCACGGCGGGATTGTCATTTTGCTTCGTCATCAGCAGAATCTGGTGAAACGTGCCCTCTATGTCCTTTGGGAGCACCGCTTTTACAGGCTGGACAAGGGCCGTCGTTCCCCGGATCTCCGCGCCTGACGCCCGCAAGGCCTGAATGTGGGCCTCGTTGCGGCTGGCCAGGGTCACGTCCTCCCCGGCCCTGGCCAGCAGGGCGCCCAGAACCGTCCCCAGCGCCCCCGCGCCGTAGATCAAGGTTTTTGTTTTCTCCGTAGGAATCCCTCCCATCCCCCGTCCATGAAGCGGCGCTTCTCTTTCGGGCTTGGCGGAGCCTCCGCCGCCCTGTTTACAGCTTTGCCCAGGCTTCCTTCAAGCCCATGGGGCCCGCATTGAACAGTTCCTTTGGCATCAGCTTCAGATCCTTGGAGATCAGAGGCCGGTAATCCATAACCGCCAGAATGTCCCGCTCCAGGTCGATCCCCGGGGCGATTTCAATCAGCGTCAGGCCCTCCGGTTCCAGCTTGAATACGCACCGCTCGGTAATAAATACAACGTGCTTTTTCAGCTGCTTTGCCCGTTCGCCGCTGAAGGTGATCTGCTGAACCTTATTCACAAACTTGCGGATGGTTCCCTGCTGGAGCACGGTGACCTTTCCGCCTTCAAAGCTCACCTTGCTTTTCGCGCAAAGGGTGCCGCCGAAAACAATCTTCTTTGTCTCAGAGGAGATGTCAATAAAGCCGCCGCAGCCGGTCAGGCTCTTGCCCAGCTTGCTCACATTGACGTTTCCGTTGAAATCCGTTTCTGCGGCGGACAGGCAGGTGGCGTCCAAAATGCCGCCGTGGTACAGGTCGTGCTGGGTGGGATGCTCCAAAATCACCCGAGGGTTCAGCATCGTACCGGCATCGATCCCCATAACGGGAATGCCGCCGCTTTGGCCCTGCTCCAGCGACAGTGTGATCTGATCCCAGACGCCTTCCTCGGAAAGGATCAGCGGGACGCCGTTGGAAACGCCCACGCCGATATTCACCAGCATGCCGGGACGCAGCTCCATGGCCTGACGGCGGGCGATGAATTTCCGCTCGTTCAAGACAGAATCGGGCCAGCCAAGGGTCACAGGCTCCTTAACGGCGCCGCAGTAGGAGGGCCGGTAGAAATAGTCAATGGACTGGCGCTGATCGGGACATACCACCACATAGTCCACCAAATAGCCGGGAATCTTCACCTTGGCGCAGGGGATGGTGTCGGCCTTGGCCAGGTTTTTCACCTGAACGATCACCATGCCGCCGTTGTTTTTCGCGGCGCCGGCCATAGCCACCACTTCGTCATAGTGGACTTCTTCCTCCAGGCTGATATAACCGTCCGCGTCCGCGGTGGTGCCTCTGAGAATGGCGATGTCGATGGGCACCGGCTTATAGCGGAGCCATTCCTCGCCGTCGATCTCCATCACCTCCACCAGAGAATCCCTGGCGCTCCGATTCATGCGTCCGCATTCCTGGCGGGGATCGATGTACGTGCCCAGGCCGATCTTTGTAATGACGCCGGGGCCGTTGGCCGCCATGCTGCGCATCATCTGGGCCATGACTCCCTGGGGCAGGTTGTAGGCTTCAATGGCCTCTTCCATGGCCAGCTGGCCCATTTTGGGGCTCATGCCCCAATGTCCGCCAATGACCTTTTTGCACAGCCCCTTGTGGGCCAGACGGGAGATGCCCATAACATTCTTATCCCCCACGCCCTGGGGGTGGAAAATATTCAGATCCCTGGGCGCGCCGGTGGTTAGATACCGCTGTTCCAGGGCTTCCAAAACGCTGTCTGCCAAAAGGCTGGTTCCAGCGGAACCGCTGAGGGCGATGGTCTTGCCAGATTCGATCAAGGCAGCCGCCTGCGCCGCGGTGATGATCTTCATAACATCGTCTCCTTACTATGATTTCTTTCTGTTAAAGAATTCTTCGATCTGCGCCTGACAATAGGGCATTTTGCTGGTAACGCCGTTGGTAAGTCCCTGGATCAGCGCGTCGTAGGTGGGAACCTCAGAATCATTGAGGATGGTCTTGGTATAGGTTACGGTCAGAGGGTTCAGCTTCGCCAGCTGGGCGCCCATTTCAAAGGCCCGCTCCAGCAGCCGCTCCCCATCCTCCACCAGCTCCGTGAGAAGACCCAGCTTCAAAGCCTCTTCTCCCCGAACCTTCTTTTCAAGAAGCAGCATTTCCTTTGCCTTTGCCTGGCCGATCAGCGCTCCCAGACGATGGACGCCGCCCCAGCCCGGCACCCAGCCAAAGCCATATTCCGGGGCGCTGAACAGCGCTTTGGGCACGCCGATCCGGAAATCACAGGCCAGGGCCAGTTCCATGCCGCCGCCCATGGCGTACCCGTTGACGGCCGCAATGGTAGGCTTTGGGGAAGAACTGAGCAGGCGGAAAATGTTGGCTTCGTAATCCATGCAGTAATCTACACAGCCCTCTTGGCTCAGCTGGGTGAAGGCCTTCAGATCCGCGCCGGTGCAGAAGGAACGGCCGGTGCCCGTCAGGATCAGCACCCGGTACTTGGGCTGCCGGACAAACTGGCGGAGGATCCGGCACATTTCCTCTAAAATATCGTTGTTTAAGCAGTTTAAGGTCTTTTCATAGGTGATCTGCAAAAGCAGGACACCGTTTCGTTCTTCGGTACGGATAAATTCACTCATATTGGATATCCTCCCGTTTTATCGGTTGAGAATGGTGTAGCCGCCGTCCACCGGGATCACCGTGCCGGTCATGGCCCGGCTGGTCGCCAGCATCAGGTACACCTGAGCCAGCTCCCGAATGTCCACGAACGCCTTCATGGGAATCTGGGCCAGCCAGCTGTCCTTCAGGGGCTGCGGCGTCTGCCGGTCCAGGTACTCCGTCCTGACAAATCCGGGGGCTACCGCATTGACGCAAACCCGGGGGGCCAGCTCCAAGGCCAGATTTTTTGTAAAGTTGATGAGTCCCGCCTTCGCGGCACAGTAGCCCATGATCCCGGGACGGCCCCCGCCGGTCATGCCCCGGATGGAGGCGGTATTGACGATCCAGCCCCGCTCCCCAAAAAGCGGGGCGGCATATTTGGAGCAAAGAACCGCGCCGGTCAAATTCACGTCCAGATCCCGGCGGAGGGTTTCTTCCGTAATGTCCCGGAAGCCAATGCTGTAGGTGCGGCCGGCGTTGTTGATTAAAATGTCCAGGGCGCCGTATTGGTCCCGAACCTTCTGAAACAAAGCGGAAACCTCCGCCTCCTTGGTCAGATCCGCCTGAAAGCAGGCGGCGCTTCCCCCGGAGGCTTCCACCTCCCGGGCAAGGGCTTCCGCCGCGGCCATGCTTTTGCTGCATACGATCAGAACCAGCGCCCCTTCCGAGGCGAATAAACGAACAATCTCCGCTCCGATCCCGGTGGAACCGCCGGTGACCATGGCGATCTTCCCTTTCAGCAACATAGGCGCTCCCTCGTTTCTATGAAAATCAAAGTTTTCCTTTCCGGCTGCCGAAGCGCCGGCTCCCCTTGCCAACGCCGGGGAGTTGAAGCTTGGTTTCTGTCAAATTCTTGTGGATGGTCTGCATAAAGGTCAGCCGGCCCTTGACCCGGCGCCATTTCAGCCCGGTTTTTTCCTCCATAAAGCTGCGGAACGCCAGGTAGCCCTGGGTGTCCAGGGAATCCAGACTAGCCATATATGCCTGGCTGGAATTGATGAACAGATAGGCGTAGGCCCCGTCCGCGGCCAGC
Organism: uncultured Oscillospiraceae bacterium; assembly: GCA_944385535.1. Lineage (GTDB taxonomy): Bacteria > Bacillota > Clostridia > Oscillospirales > Oscillospiraceae > Faecousia. Next base: position 8,287 of record CALWXR010000030.1, on the reverse strand, counting down.
AGGCAAAGCTTGGAATAGTCCACGGTGCATTCCGCGCCGCCGGAGCGCACGGTCAGGTGCTTGTCCCCAAACAGGTAATCCACCTTGCGGTACTGCTCCGGGGTTCCCTCCCAGGCCCGTTTTCCGTCCCGCTCATACATGAAGGAGGTCTGATAATACAGGTAAACGCCGAACAAAAACAGCAGCAGGCCCCAGGTGGTCTCAAGGCCGTGGGCAAAACCCAGCACGCAGGGAATGCCCGCCAGCACCACCCGGAAAAAAAGCCGCGCCCGTCCGTAGCATTCTTCTACCGCCTTGCCAAGGCGGATACAGCTGGATAAGGTATGCTCGATGTGCAGTTCAAACATGGATGATCCTTTCTAATCGGTGCTTCCCCACATGGGATAAAACCAGGGTGAAATTTTTCAGAGGTAAAAAACAGGGAATAAAGCTCCGGCAGGGGCGGGGACTTTTCCGAGGCCCCCGCCGGGTTTTGAAGCGGCTGTGTAATCAGCCGAATACGCTGGCGATCTGGGGGAAGAAGGCCAGAAGAATGACGACCAGCAGAGACGGAATGATGTAGGGAATACAGCCTACAAAGGCTCTCTTCAGGGGACATTCCGCAATCTTCGCACCCAGGAGCAGGCACACGCCGTAGGGCGGGGTAATCTGGCCGATGGCCAGGGTAATGACGATCACAATGCCCAGCTGGACAGGGGTGATGCCCAAGCTTGTAGCGGACTGGAGCAGGATGGGGGCAAACAGGATGATGGCAGGCACCGCGTCCATGAAGGTGCCCAGGAACAGATACAGGGCAATGGCCATCAGCATAAAGAGGATGCCGTTGTTGATGTAAGTGGAGAAGAATACCCGTACAAGATCAGACAGGTTATAGTAAGCCAGGAACTGACCCATCGCGTTGGCGGCGGCCAGCGCCAGCAGAGAGACGGAGTTCAGAAGGACGGTATCCACCAGCAGGGGGCCAAGATCCTTGACCTTGATGGTGCGGAATACCACCATGCCCAGGAACAGGGCGTAGGCGCAGCCGATACAGGCGGACTCGGTGGCGGTGCATATGCCGAACAGCACGCCGCCCAGGATCAGCAGGATGGTCATAAGGGCAGGGATGGTGGCGATCATCTGCCGGATCACCTGCCGGAAGGGAACCCGCTCATGTCTGTGGAAATTCTTCTTCCTCGCCATGATCCAGATAACGATCATCTGTCCAATGCCGATCAGGATGCCGGGGATAATGCCGCCCATAAACAGACTGCTGATGGAGCAGCTGGCCACACTGGCGTATACCACCATGGGGATACTGGGTGGAATGATAACGCCTAAGGTGGACGAGGCAATGGTTACGCCCACGGCGTCCTCCTGGGGATATCCCAGCTTCGTCATGGCGGGGATCATGATCTTGCCTTCACCGGCGGTGTCCGCCTGGGAAGAGCCGGAGATGCCGGCGAAGATCATGGAGCACAGGACGTTGGCGTAGGCCATGCCGCCCCGGAGGTGGCCCATAAGGGCCATGCACATATCGATCAGCTGGCGGGAGATATCGCCCAGGTTCATCAGGTTCGCGGCCATGATGAACATGGGCACGGCCAGCAGGGTGAAGGAGTTCAGGCCGGTAACCAGCTTTTGGGTAACGGTAATCAGTTCCACGCCGGGAACAAAGGCCATACCAAAGTAGGCGGAGGCCAGGATGCCGTAGGCGATGGGCAGTCCCATCAGAAGCAACGCGATGAAAATAACAACGGAAAGTAAAAGGATCATTGTGCGGCCTCCTTGTTTTCTTCTGCGGCAGCGGCGGCCTGCAGCTTGGCTTCTTCAGCGGCCAGCAGCTTGTCCGCCTCGCTGACGATCTTCCGGGAAGAGGGATTCTGGATGAATTTCAAAATGGCCTCGATCACATACAGGGTGCAGGTGACGCCTGCCACAGGCATGCACGCCCACAGCAGACTGCGGCTGATGTCCATGGAGCTGAAGCGCCAGTCCTTGAACATAATCACCAGCTTGAAGCCGTGAACCATCATCAGAACGCTGATGATCAGCAGGACGGCCAGGCAGATGGTCTCGTTGATGATGAACGCCGCGCCCTTGAATTTTTCGGCAACGCCGGTGAAGCGGTAATGTTCATAACGGCGCAGCATCACGGAAGATCCTAAAAAGGCCATCCAGACAAAGGCCGTATTGCTGATCTCCTCAGAGAAAAAGGAGGGCCAGCGGGTAAAGCGGGAGACAATCTGGTAGGCCACCATCAGGATAAAGACGCAAAGGGCCACGCAGCCCGCGAAGATCTCAGCCTTTTCCAGAACATCCAGCGCCTTGGAATACTTCTTAATAATCTTGTCCATACGGGTATAATTCCTCCCAATCGCAAAACTTAGGGTCAATTCTCGGGATGACGGGGTATCTTCATAAGGAGCGCATTCTCAAAAAGGCGCTGTGCCATAGGATCTGTCCGGAAACCCCCGCCAGGAGATTCTCCTGGCGGGCGCGCTTCCACCGGATTTCACTACGCTCGGTTATGGGCGAAGATCACCCAAGGGCTTTGATGGCCTCGTACTGCTCGGTGATGCCAAGGTCGGCAGCGACTTCCTCCAGAATGGGCACGCAGGTGGCAACCCATTCGTCAACATCGGACAGCTCGATGAAATTGGTGCCTTCCGCAACCATCTGCTCCATGCAGGTGTCCGCGTACTGCATATCGTACTCCCACTGCATTTCCGCGCTGTAGGCGGCGGCCTCGTCGATCCACGCCTGCTGCTCGGCAGTCAGCGCATTGTAGCGGGCGGCGCCGATGACCACAAAGCGGGTGGCGTAGTCATGCTGGGTCAGGGTCACGTAGGGCGCGGCCTCATAGAAGTTCATGTTCAGGATGTTGGCGATATCGTTCTCCGCCGCGTCGATCACGCCGTTCTGCAGGCCGGAGTAGATCTCGTTGTAGGCCATGGAGGTGGGAGAAGCACCCAGGGCGCTCCAGATGTTGACCACCGCCTCAGAGCTCTTGACGCGGATGCGCTTGCCATCCATGTCCGCCAGACTCTCAATGGGCTCGGTACAGAACACGCTGCGGATGCCGCACATATAGTAGGCCAGGGCGTTGAAGGTGCCGTGCTCGTCGATCTTATCCAGGAAGAAGCCGCCGATGTTCTCATCGGTAATGGCAGCCTTCCAGTGATCGACGCTGTTGTAAATGAAGGGCAGCGCCAGGAAGTCCACCTCGCGAACCGCGTTAGACAGGTCGCCGGGGGAGACGACGATTACGTCTACGGTTTGGGTAGCGACCTTCTCGATCAGCTCGGTCTCGTCACCGCCCAGCTCGCCGTTGCCATGGATCTCCAGGGTCATGGTGCCGCCGGACAGCTCTTCCAGCTTCTCCTTGAACTGGGTCAGGCCATAGTGGTAGGAGCTTTCTTCGTTGTTGACGTGGGCGGCAATCAGCTTGACTTGCGCGGTGGAAGCATCGTTCTCCGCGGAGGAATCGGTGGCGTCATTGGCGGCGGCGGAAGTGGGAGAGGTGTTTCCGCTACAGGCTGCCATAGACAAGGTCAGGGCTAGTGCCAGCAGGACAGCAAGCAATTTCTTGGTTTTCATAGTTTCAATCTCCTTTTTTTATTTATTCCGTCCTTTCCTGATAAGACAGGAAAGGTAAGAACCAAAATCATACGGCCCTAAAGTCAGCCGTTTCTGCCGCAGACCGTCTCACCCCCAAGGCGGCGCTTTCTTGATTAAAGTGAAATCCCTTAATCCAAAACAGCATCAGACGGAACACAGCTTTCGGCAATCGATTTCCTTCTTAGGGGCCGCTGAAAAGCTTTTGGACTCCCTCAGACCGCCGGTCAAGGACATGCAGCGATCGAAGCTTATTTCGAGAGCACGCCTTCCCTTTACAGGTGGGGGCTTGGGTACCGTCCCCGCCAGAGAGGTTGACAGCCCGGATTGAGCCGCCTTTCTCCTCTGCTCTCCCGGAACCGGCGGATATTATTAAAGGGACGTTTTCCATCCATTGTTGAAATTCGGCCGCATATCAGCGGGTATGCTTCACCGCCGGAAAAACGCTTGGATTGTCCTTTTCCGGAGAAGGTTTCAGTCCGGGGTTTCAGAAGCGCCGGAAGTTCCCGGCTGCCCGGGCGTTTGCGCCGGTTCCGTGGATAGGATGTGATAAGGAATAGAAATCGATTTCTCATCCATGGAACCCTCCGGATGGGGCGCATCCACCCAAAGGTCCATTTTCGGAAATCGTTTTCCTTCTGATACCCCGGCTCCACCGCTTCTGTTCATAGGGAGCCGCGCTTTTCATACGGATTCTCTTTTAAAATCTTTTATTAGAGAATCATATTCAGCCGTAAGGTGATGAAAGTGAAATGCTTTATATGCTTATCGACTTTGTTCAGCAAAGGCTCAGCCAGTGCCGGTGAGAGAGGAATGTTCGTTGGTTCCTCCGAGCTTCCCTGAAAAATGGCGGGCTTAAGGCTGGGCAGTGATTGGGATGCTGCGTACCGATTCGGGCACCGCACCCATTCGGCGGCGAAAGGGTATACCAGCGCTTACCAAGTGCGCGCCGGGAGGGGTCCGGGGAGGGCGGCTCTGGCGCGGGAGCTGGCCAGCGTTCAGCGCCTCCCCGGCCGGCTTCTTTGCTTCCTTTCTTGCCGAGACAAGAAAGGAAGGCCCCCGGCAGGGTAGGGGAGCACCCGGACGAGGGATGCGCCAAACCTTTCCCCCATTTGCATCATTCTTTCTGACAAAATAATTGGTTTCTTGCGGAAGCTGAGTTAACCAGATAAGCATAATGCTTTATTCAAGAAATAGTATCAAATGCCGGATTTTCGAAATCCCCTGTTTTATTCGCAGATGCCTGTGAGACGAAAATCATAGATTTGGCGGCGGCCTGATACAAAGGGAGAATTGTTTTGCGCCTTTGTATCAACGCGTTAGGAAAGGAAAAATGGCAATCGATTTCCAATGTGTTAACACCACCGCCGGGCGGAACGGCCGCCGCTCCTTCTTCAGGAGCTGTGGCCGGAATCACGCGCCGGGGGAGGTACGGGGCACATCCGTACTCTTCCGGTGGATCAGGGTGATGGGCTCCAGCAAGCCCTGTTCAGAGATTACGCCTGTAGGGAGCCTTTTCAAGCCCTTATCCTGGGCTTCCCGGATCCGCTCTATGGTGAACCCCATCAGGGACTGCCCCCAGCTGTATTTATCCAACGCCACGGTGGAGATTGTGGGACTGGAATAAGGAGAAGAGAAGGAATCGTCAAAACCCATAACCGAATAATCCGCGGGAACCCGATAGCCCTTCTTCTTCAGTTCAAATATGGCGCCCAAAGCCATAATGTCATTCATGCAGATGATGGCGGTGACCTCCGGGCAGCGATTCAGCATAGCGTCCACAAGCTGCGCTCCCCGCTCTGTATCCTCCCGGCAGAGCTCCCTGGCTTGGCAGTCTCTTCCGTAGATTAACAGCCGCTCCTCTGGAAGCTCCAATCCCGCGGCCTCCAGAGTCTGGCAAATCCCCGCCACCTTATCCAAGCGGATCTGATAATCCAGCTTAGACATCAGCACCGCGATCTTCTTATGGCCCAGGGATAAAAGATGCTCTGTAGCCATTCGCGCTTCCAGCAGCTTATCCACCTGAATGTTATATATCCGATCTGAAACATAGGGATCGGTGGTTGTATTCAAATTGACCAGAATGCCTCCGTGAGACACATAACCAGACAGGCTGGCAAAAATATTATCGTTATAAATGGAGATAATGGCGTCCACATTCTGCTCCAGCATGGTCTGGATGTAGTGAGCCGTCCGATCCTGATTGCGGTCACAGCTGCACAGATGGAGGAAGTATCCTTCCTGCGTAGCGGTGTCCTCCATGCCGCGGACAATAGAGGGGTAAAAGGGATTGCTGATCGAGGGAATGACCACGCCCACCACGGAGGTTTTCTTCAGCTTCAAAGACCGGGCCTGGGCGTTGGGGATATAGTTCATCTTCTTTGCGGTCTGCAAAACAGCTTCCCGCACTTCCTCTTTTACCGGATGGCTGGAGCGAGACAAGACGCGGGACACGGTGGCCGGGGAGACCTTCAGCTCCGCGGCAATATCATAAATGGTCGTTGAGCCTTTTTTTACCATGAATCTCTACCTATTCCGCACCAGTAATATATGGACTCCAAAAAGAAATCGATTTCTTTTGAAAAAATATTAACATATTTTCCCTGTACTTTCTATACACATTTCCGACAAACTATTCCCGGATATTTTGGCGTTTTTCACAATGGGGATTGGCGGCGTCCTGTGGGCAGGAAAAAACGGCGTGACCGAACTCACGCCGCACAGGCTGTCGAGAAAGTAAGTTTCCGGGTAGAAGCTTATAAACAAGCGCCGCGCCAAAGCCTCCGAAGTGTAAAGGGAGGTGGGCAGGCGAAGCCTGCTCGGAGGGATTGAAGCGGCAGAATGTTCTCTCTTTGCCGGAGCGCGGGCGAATTCGCACATTGTACCGCACAATCCCCCAGTCACGGCTTAGCCGTGACTGCCCCCTTTGCACAAGGGGGCCTTTGGCGCTGTAAGCGCCAGAAGCTTTTTCTACACTCTGGCGCCTGCTGAATAAGCCCCAAAGGGCTTACTCAGCAGGCGTTATAAAAGCAGGCGGCTCGATTGGGGCGGGGTCAGCGCTCCTGGGGCTGCTTTGGTATGGTAATGGTCAGCACAATCTGCCTGTCGGTCTCCCTTCGCTCGGAGACGGCGGGGATGCCGCTGGACTGGATCTTTTGCAGACTCTGGGTCAGGCTGTTCAGAAAGGCGCCCACGTTGGCTTTGGCCGCCTTTTCTTCCTTGCCGGAGAGCATGGCTTCAATGTACTTTTCCGTTCGGGCCACGCTCATGCCCTGGCGAAGAATCTCGCCGATGGCGCTGAGCTTTTCTTCCTCGCTTTTCAGCTTCAGCAGAGCCCGGGCGTGGCGCTCCGACAGCTCTCCCTCCCGAAGGGCCTGCAAAACCTCTTCGCTGTGCTTCAGCAGCCGAAGCTTGTTGGCTACGGCGCTTTGGCTTTTTCCCAGAACCCGGGCGGCCTGCTCCTGGCTCATATGCCAGTCCTGGATCAGCCGGGAGATGCCCATGGCCTCCTCGATAAAGTCCAGATCCTGCCGCTGCAAATTCTCCACCAGGGCGGCCATGCCCGACTCCTTGTCGTCCATGCGCATGATGATGCAGGGGATGTCCGTGACCCCCGCCATTTCCGCCGCCCGGAGCCGCCGCTCTCCGGCGATCAGCTCGTAGCCCGTGCCGCTGCGCCGGACGGACAGGGGCTGCAGGATCCCGTGCTGGCGGATGGAGTCGCACAGCTCGTCCAACGCCTCGGGCCGAAAGACCTTCCGGGGCTGGGCCGGATTGGGACGGATGGCCCGGGCCGGAAGGAACACCACCCGTCCGGTCTCCATGTAGGTTTTCAGCTTCTGGCATTGCATAGCCCATCCTCCCTTTCCCGTAAGTGGTTCCATTGTAAGCCCCAGCCCAAAGGGAAAACCAGCGAAAAAAGCCCCCTGCCTCCGGGAAATGCACGACATCATCTGCCCCTTTCCGGGTTCATAATTTATTTACGGATTATTCCATTTTCCCTCTTGCTTTTTTTGGAAAGCTGATGTATGATGTATTAGCACTCAGAAAGAAAGAGTGCTAAACCCTGTAGATAAATGCAGGCACAGCCTGCGGTCTAAATATACTTTGTGTATGGAGGAATCAATTATGAAACTGAAACCCATGGCAGATAATGTGCTGCTGAAGCAGTACGAGGCTCCCGAGACCACCGTCTCCGGCATTATCCTGGCCAGCGCCAACAAGGAAAAGCCCGCCATCTATGAGGTGGTTTCCGTTGGCCCCGGCACCAAGGACGTGACCATGACCGTTGCCTCGGGCGACCGGGTGGTTGTGGGCAAGTTCGTGGGCACCGATGTGACCATCGACAAGGTAGACTACAAGTTCGTCAAGCAGGATGATATCCTGGCTGTCGTAACTGACTGAAAATTTGGAGGAAATGAATTATGGCGAAAATGATTGTATATGGCGAAGACGCCCGCAAGAAGCTGCAGTCCGGCATTGACCAGCTTTCCGATACCGTAAAAGTCACCCTGGGCCCCAAGGGCCGCAACGTGGTTCTGGGCAAGAAGTATGGCGCGCCCCTGATCACCAACGACGGCGTGACCATCGCCAAGGAGGTGGAGCTGGAGGATCCCTTTGAGAACATGGGCGCCCAGCTGATCCGGGAAGTGGCTACCAAGACCAACGACGTGGCCGGCGACGGCACCAC
>CALWXR010000029.1 GCA_944385535.1 uncultured Oscillospiraceae bacterium | reverse complement strand
ACTGGAGAAAAATCAGTAGTAATTATCTCAAAAAATCCAGTGTTTTCAATGGGTTTTTGAGTTTTACAAGAGACTAAGTATACGAAAAGTAAGGAGAACTCCCAAATTGAAAAAAAGCAACATTATTCCTTTGATCTTGTATCTGGCGGTGCTGGTGCTGATCTTTTCCTGGACCAACAGCCTGTTTGATACCCAACTGAACAACATTCCCTATTCCGAAGTGGTGGAGCTGTTCCAGGAGGAGCAGGTCAGAAGCTTTGTGGTAGAGGATCAGACCATTACCTTGTACCTGTACAATCCCTACAACGGGGAGACTACCCTGACCACCGCACTGGCGGACCCGGAAAGCTTCCGGCTGGAAATGAGCGAGCTTTTCACAGAGCAGACCGCCTCCGGGGTGCTGGAAAGCTATCACTTTGTTCCGGAGCAGGGCTTCTCCGCCTATGAACTGATCCTGCCGCTGCTGGTGGTGGGCGTGGTGATCCTGCTGCTGTGGGCCCTGCTGATGGGGCGGATGAACAGCAACAACGCCAATCCCCTGAATAATTTCGGCAAGGCCCGCACGGTGCTGGGCGTACCCGACGGCAAGAAGGTGACCTTTGACGATGTGGCCGGCGCGGACGAAGAGAAGGAAGAATTGCAGGAAGTGGTGGACTTCCTGAAGAATCCCGACAAGTTTACCCAAATCGGCGCCCGGATCCCCCACGGCCTGCTGCTGGTAGGCCCTCCCGGCACCGGTAAGACCCTGCTGGCCCGGGCGGTGGCGGGGGAAGCGGGGGTGCAGTTTCTGTCCATCTCCGGCTCTGACTTTGTGGAAATGTATGTGGGCGTAGGCGCCAGCCGTGTCCGGGATCTGTTTGACCAGGCAAAAAAGATCGCCCCGGCCATTATCTTCATTGACGAGATCGACGCGGTAGGCCGCAAGCGTGGCAGCGGCCTGGGCGGCGGCCATGACGAGAAGGAGCAGACCCTGAACCAGCTGCTGGTGGAAATGGACGGCTTCAGCCGTACCGAAGGGGTCATTGTCCTGGCGGCAACCAACCGTCCCGACATTCTGGATCCCGCCCTGCTGCGGCCCGGCCGGTTTGACCGGCAGATCCAGGTGGGCCGTCCTGACGTAAAGGGCCGGGAGGAAATCCTGAAGGTTCACGCCAAAGGTAAGAAGCTGGACGCTTCCGTAAGCTTAAAAACCGTAGCCCGTTCCACCGCAGGCTTTACCGGCGCGGATCTGAGTAACCTTCTGAACGAGGCCGCCATTCTGGCCGCCCGGGACAACCGGCCGGTGCTGAACATGGAGGATATGAACGAGGCGCTGATGAAGATCACCGCCGGCCCCGCCAAGCGCAGCCGGGTGCAGACCCGGAAGGATCTGAAGGTCACCGCCATCCACGAGGCGGGCCACGCGGTAGCAATGTACTTCCTGCCCACCCATGATCCGGTTCGCCACATCACCATCATTCCCCGGGGCCAGTCGCTGGGGGCCACCTGGTATCTTCCCAAGGACGACTCTTCCAACCTGACCCGGAACGAGATGTACGAGCAGATCGTATCTCTGCTGGGCGGCCGGGTGGCGGAGGCCCTGTTTATCGGGGATATCTCCGTAGGAGCTTCCAACGACATTGACCGTGCCACCAAGCTGGCCCGGGATATGGTGGCCCGGTACGGCATGTGCGAGAAACTGGGCACCGTGTCCTATCTGGACGGGGGCGAGGTATTCATCGGCCGGGACTACCAGACCACCAAGAGCTACTCGGAAAAGGTAGCCGGCACCATCGACGACGAGGTAAAGGCCCTGATCGACCGGGCCTACGACCATTGCGCCAAGCTGCTTTCTGACAACAAGGAGAAGCTGGACGGGGTGGTTCGCTATCTGCTGGAAAAGGAATCCATGACCGGCGAGCAGTTCACCGCCATGATGGAGGGCAGAGAAGTGGGCGAGGCGTCCGCTACCGATTTGTTCGACGGGTTTGAAGAGGCCGACGACCAGAGCCGGGATAAAACAGAATGATGCCATTGCCGGCGGCAGGATCTGAGTAAGAATCCTGCCGCTGTGTTTTTTGATTGACATCCTAAACTCTCCCGGAATTATCCTATACAAAACAAAAATGCTTAAAAATCAATGAGGATTCAACAATAAGCAAGAAAAACAGAACAAATTGCACTCAGTTTTTCAAAAAGGTATGGGATAATTTCTCATAGAACTTTAAGATGAATAAGTTGTTAGCAATGTTGTGATATTTTTGGATATAAATAGAAAGTTGCAGTTTATATGGGGATAATGTTTGAAAAATACGGTTGTATAGCCTAAATTTGAGCGGAATTTAGGTTGACATTTCAGGACGGCGATGCTAGAACTGGTTAGCGTCTGCTAACTATCGCCGATTGGGCACAACCACGCCAAAAACCTAAGCTGGTTCCCGGCAGCCGTCCTTGGCGTTTCCTATCAGCATGGTTAGCGGATAGCAAAAAAGCTGTTCAGAAAGGACTACCCAAAATGTGTAAAAACTCCAGATTATTGCTCCATGTATGCATGCTCGCAGGACTCTTTTTTTCCATGAGCTCCCATTCCTTTGGCATGGGCGTCCATAAGCTCATAGGGACGCTGACCATCCTTTTGCTTCTGGCCCATATCCTCTCCCATCGCCGGTGGTACCGGGGGGCGTTCCGTGGGAAGGGCAATTTCCGGCTGATCCTCAACCTCCTGATGCTCCTGGCTCTGGCGGGGATCCTCCTTAGCGGCGGGATGCTGGCCAAAGACATTGGTTCCGGCCTGGGGGATACCATGACCGCCGGGAGACTGCTGCACAATATCAGCAGCTATGTTTTTTTGCATCGGAATTGCCATCCACATTGGATTCCATTTCAAAGTGGAAAACAGATGCTGATGATCCGCAAGGGTTCCAGGGCGCCGCTTTTCCGGCGGCGTCTTGGCAAGAACAATTTGGTTTTTGCCCCGGAATGGTAAAAAAGATCCTGCTCCTGTATCGCTCTGAAAAAAAGCGCCGGGAGGTTTGCGTTTTTTCGACGGGGAATCGTTCTATATATTGAAAGTACTTTCAAAAAAGGAAGGGAGGAAGTATGGAACCGGAATTTCTCATGGTACATCGCATGAAAAACGGAGACGAACAGGCGGTGGAGGAATTCGTCCGCCGGTACTATCCTCACATCCTTCGCTACTGCTATCTGCATAGCCTGGACCTGGGGGAGGCGGAGGATCTGACCCAGGAGACCTTTGCCCGGTTCTTCCGAAGCCTGGACCGGTATCAGCACGGCGGGAAGCTGCGAAGCTATCTGTATACCATCGCCGCCAATCTGTGCCGGGATCATCAAAGGAAGCGGAAAGCGCTGCCCCTGGAGGCGGGGGCGGAGGGGTCCGTGGAGCCAATGGAACAGGTGGAGGAAGCGCTGGACATCCGCAAGGCCCTGGCGCGTCTGCCGGAAGAGCTGCGGACGGTGGTAATTCTTTCCTATTTCCAGGGGTGCAAGAAAAAGGAGATCGCCCAAATCCTGGGAATTGGAGAATCCCTGGTGCGCTACCGGCTGAATCGGGCGCTGGTTGAAATGCGAAAACTACTTGAAGAGGAGGATGTTTCGTGAAAGAGATCCATAAAAGAATCTCTTCCCAATGGGATCTTCCCATCCGGGAGGAAAAGCTCCTGCAGACCATCCGCGTGTCCAAGGAAGCCCTGGCGGAAGGGCAGAGGGAAACCACCATGGAGATGTGGGAATTCCTCTATCAGCAGAGCCGGTTTATCCGCAAGCGGTGGTGGCTGCTCCAGGGGATTCTGCTGGCGGCTTTGTGGTGGCTGCTGGAACAGGCTGTCAGCGAAGCCCAGCTGCGGCAGTGTATGGGGGTGGCCGCGCCCTTGTTTGTGATCCTGGCTATGCCGGAGCTGTGGCGGGACCGGAACGCCGACGCTATGGACATTGCGTGTACCACCTACTATACCCTGCGTCAGGTGTACTCCGCCAGACTGAGCCTGTTCAGCGGGGTGGATCTGCTGCTGCTGAGCCTGTTTTTATCGGCGGGGGCCTGGGGCGGGAGCTTTACTTTGTGGGAGGGGATGATCCAGTTTGTTCTGCCCTTCAGCGTTTCCAGCTGTATCTGCCTGAAATGCCTGTACAGCGCCCGTGGAACCTCGGAAGCTTTTTCCGTTGCTCTGTGCCTGACCTTCGGCGGCATGTGGACGATGGTGGTCTCCAACGAGACGCTGTACCGGCGGATCACCCTGCCGGTGTGGGTTGCCATGCTGAGTCTTTCCTTTGCGTATCTGGGCTACAGCGTTGCCCGGGGACAAGACAATATCAAAGAAATGATGGAGGTCAAACCTTTATGGAATTGAAGATCACCCATTTGACCAAAACCTTTGACAAGACCACAGCGGTGGATCAGGTTTCCTACACCCTCCGCCCGGGGGTATACGGCCTGCTTGGGGTCAACGGCGCGGGGAAAACCACCCTGATGCGGATGCTCACCACCTTGATTAAGCCCACCTCCGGCGATATCACCTGGGACGGCGAGGACATTTTCCAGATGGACGAACAATACCGGAAGCGGCTGGGGTATCTTCCCCAGGACTATGGAGCTTATCCGGAGTTCACCGTCCAGGAATACCTTTCCTACATCTGTGTCCTGAAGGGCATACGGCCTGCCGCCGCCGGGCGGAAGGTGAAACAGGTTATGGAGCAGATGGGGCTGCAAAAGGCCAAGAACAAGAAAATGAAAACCCTGTCCGGAGGCATGAAGCGCCGGGCGGGGATCGCCCAGGCGGTTTTGAACGACCCGGAGATTCTGATCCTGGACGAGCCCACCGCCGGGCTGGATCCCCGGGAGCGGATTCACTTCCGAAACCTGATCAGCGAGATGGCCCAGGACCGGATCGTGCTGCTGTCCACCCACATCGTCTCCGATGTGGCGTCCATTGCCAATGAGATTATGCTCATGAAGGACGGCCGGTTCATCTCTACCGGCACGGTGGAGGCGCTCCTGGCCGGGTCGCCGGAAAAGGCCTGGACATGCCGCTGTACCCGCTCCCAGGCGGCGGACCTGGAGAAGCGGTACAAGGTGGCCAATGTGGTGCCGGGAACCAATGGCCTGACCCTGCGGCTGCTGGCAAAGGAACGGCCTGTGGAAGACGCTGTTTTAGAGGAGACCACTCTGGAGGATGTGTTCCTGTCTTATATGGGAGAGAGATCGGGGGATGCGGATGGTTCGCTATGAGCTGAAGAAGGCCCTGGACAGCCGGGGCGGAAAAGTTGCCCTGGCGCTGTACCTGGCGCTGGTGATCCTCATGTGCTGGCTGTCTGTTGGGAGCGTGACATGGGTGGACGATCAGGGAGGACATATAAAAGGGCCCGCTGCCGCCCAAAAACTGCGACAAGCCCAGAGCCAGTGGGAGGGCTTTGTGGATCAGGAGCTGCTGAACCGGGTGCTTCAGGAGAACCAGAGGATCGAATCCACGCCCCAGGCCCAATCCCAGGACGTGACCCAGCGGGACATTGCCTTCGGCTGGAAGCAGGGGTTCGCGCCCATTCGGGAAATGATCAGCGACTCCTACCGGGACAGCTTCCGGGACTATGACTATTACACTGCGGACAGACTGACGGAAATCGACGAGCAGACCTTTTATGGGAATCGAATCCGGCTTTTGGAGCAGTGGCTCTATGATGAGACCGATTCCGCGTTCACCCGCTTTTCCGAAGAGGAAAAACAGTACATCCTTGAGCAGTACCGGCAGTTCCAGAGTCCGGTCTACTTTGAGTACCACGAGGGCTGGTATTGGCTGCTGCATAATACATCGTGGCTTTCCTATGAGATCCTGATCCTGAGCTTCCTGCTGGCGGGGCTTTTTACAAATGAACGGAAGTGGAAAGCGGAAGCGGTGTATCTGTCCACCCCCTTGGGCAGAAAAATGGCCACTGCCGCCAAGGTCAAAGCCGGTATTGCGCTGATAACACTGCTCTATTGGGCTGCGATTCTGGTCTACAGCCTGGTGACGCTGGGCTGTCTGGGCGCGCAGGGAGGCGGGTGCATGATCCAGGTGCGGAGCTGGCAATGTATGTACAACCTGAGTATAGCCCATGTCTGGGTGATCCAGGTGGTGTGCGGCTATCTGGGCCAACTGTTTCTGGGACTTTTGGTGATGTACACAGCCGCCAGATTCGATTCCGCGCCCCTTGCGGTATCTGTGCCCTTTCTCCTGTATTTCTTGCCCGGGTTTTTGGAAGGGCAGGCGGACTGGCTGGATAGGCTTCTGAAACTGGGGCCTACGACTCTTACGGATGGATACAGCCAGATTCGGTCTTTCGATCTGGTGACGGTTTTCGGAAAGGTGTTTCCGCCGCTGCAGCTGTGTGTTCCGGTATATCTGGCCCTTTCCCTGGTACTGATCCCGGCCATCGGCGCGGGCTTCCGGAGAAAACAAATCGCTTGATGGGGTGGCGCTATGATCTGCTATGAACTGAAAAAGGTGCTGAAAAAGAAAAGCAATCAGATGGTACTGCTGATTTTGGCCGGGTTGGTGGCGTTTTGCTGCCATATGGCCATTCACAGCGTAGAGTGGATAGACGGCAATGGAAATATGGTGACCGGCATTCAGGCGGGGGAAAACCTCCGCGCCGCCCAGAAACCATGGTCCGGAACCTTGGATGAAGAACTGCTGGAAAAGGCCCTGGCGGAAATTCAGCGGGCGGAAGCTTCGGAGGAATATCAGGCTAAGGATTACTGGCAAAACCGGATCGCCCAGGGATGGATGCAGGGGGTCCGGGAGATTCAAGGGCTGCTGTGCGTGTCCTTTTCGGATAATTTTCGCTCCGTTGACGAACGAACAGCAGGGCAGATCAAACCGGAGGAGCTGCATCGATTTTACGACAATCGAGTGGAGCTGCTGCGAAGCTGGCTCTATGAACCGGATTCCTCCGGCGCTTACTTGTATTCTGCCCGGGAAAAGGAATTCCTGCTGGAGCGGTGTTCGCAATTGGAGACGCCCTTCCAGGTGGGGTATGCCCAGGGGTGGATCCAGGCTGCGAATCACATGGGCTGGGTGCTGAAATTCGAGATGATCCTGCTGGGATTTCTCCTGTCCGGGATCTTCTCCGGTGAGTTTCAGTGGAAGGCGGAACCGGTGTACTACTCCAGCCTTCACGGACGAAGAAAGGGGACAAAGGCAAAAATCGCCGCGGGGCTGCTGCTGATCACCGGCGTCTATCTGCTGTGCGCGGGGAGCTACAGCCTGAGCGTGCTGGGCAGCCTGGGAACGGATGGGGCAGACTACCCGGTTCAGAGTACGTTAAGCGGCTGGAAGAGCGTGTACAATCTGACCTTTCGGGAAAAATACGGCCTGATCCTGGTCCTGGGGTACATTGGCTATTTGTTCTTCGGTATGCTGGTCATGTGGGTCAGCGCCAAAACAAAATCCCCGGTGCTGGCGGTGATGATCCCCTCCCTGGGTCTGCTGCTGCCCGGCTTTCTCACGGACCTTGGAAGCGGCGGGATCTTCAGCAAAGCGCTGGCCCTTCTGCCCAATCGGCTGCTGGACGGAAATATCGCTTTGTCATACCTGGATGTGGTTTCCCTGGGAAAAACCGTGGTCACTCCCATTCCTGTTTTGATCCTGGTTTATATTGCCTGCGCCCTGGCGCTGACCGTAGGCTGCTATGGGGCATACCGGCACAAGGCAATCGGCGGATAGAAACAGAGGGGCGAAGGGATGATTGGCTACGAGGTCAAAAAAATATTTCGGAAGCCCAGCGGCAAGGTGGCTCTGGTTCTGTTTACGCTGCTGGCGGCGGTCGTATGTTACAGCGTGACCCATGGATACGATGTTTGCTGGTATTATGGGTCTGAGCAGGAACTTACCGGGCATTCTGCAGCCCAAAAGCTGCGGCAAGCCCAGGGGGAGTGGACCGGAACCCTGGACCGGGATATGCTGGAAAGGGCGCTGGCCTTTCTGAAGGAGTCGGATTTTTATGAGCGGCAGGGTGCAAACCAGATTCGGGGACTTTTGAACCGCTCTTTTCAGACGCGCTTTCAATACCAGGCAGGCGACTATTACATTGCGGAAACGGTACAGCCGGAGCAGCTTTCTTCCTTTTATGAGAATCGGGTGACCCTGCTGAAACAATGGCTGTATGAGGAAGAACAAGGGGATAACAATGGCTTTTTCCACTATACCCAGCAGGAAAAGGAATTCCTTGTTCAGCGGATGGCCGCTTTGGAAACGCCGATCCAGGTGGGGTATATCTTGGGATGGGAACAGGCTGCCGTGGCGGTAGGAAGCTTTTCCGCCTATGGAGCCGGGATTCTGGGCTATCTTCTGTCCGGGATGTTTTCCAATGAAGCCGGCTGGAAAACCGACTCCGTTTTTTATACTACCCGCTATGGCCGCAGAAAAGGTACCGCCGCCAAGCTGCTGGCAGGGTTTTTCATTACCACAGCCCTTTATTGGGCATTTACCCTTACTGCCGGAGGGAGTGTATTGCTGTTTCTGGGAGCGGAAGGGGGCAGATGCCCGGTTCAGGCCGACAACAGGCATTGGTTCAGCATCTACCAAATGACCTTTTCGGAACGATTCCTGGGGGTGCTGCTGAGCTGCTATCTGGGCTGGCTGTTTGTCACCGCTGCCGTGATGCTGGTGGGGGCAAAATGGAGCTCTGCTGCCCTGGGAGCGGTTCTGCCGGTGCTGCTGATCATCGGGCCTGCCGCACTGTGGGAGATTCTTCCGGAAAAGCTGCTTCAGCTGCTGCCTACGGGACTGTTTACTCTGTTCAATGATTTGGCGTGACTGCATGTCTATACCGTCTTTGGAAGGGTACTAACTCCCATTCCGGTGGTGCTGACTCTGTACGCCGGATTGACGGCGCTGTTTGCCTGGCTGTGCTACCGGAGTTATCGCCGCAAGCAGCTCAGCGGATGAAAGGAGGAAAACATGAAGCGTCATTCAAATGTGGAAGAATCCCAAAACCGTAAGCCGGTAAAAAGAAAGGTAAGAAAGCGCGGCCTTGCGCTCAGGATCGCCCTGGCTGCGGCGGCGCTTTACTTGGGACTCTTCTGGATGGAGCTTCTGCCCGACTGGCTCTGCTGGGAGAAAACCGCCAGCTTGCAGCATGGGTGGAACCTGATTCTGGTAAATGAAGAATATAAGCTTCCAAAAAGCTGGGAAACAGAGCTGATAGAGCTTCCCGGTGGGGAAATGGTGGACAGCCGAATCTACCCGGCTCTGCAGCAGATGTTTGACGAGGCGGAAAGCCAGGGCGTCTATCTGGTGGTTGCTTCCGGCTATCGTACGGAAGAATACCAGCGACAGCTGATGGAGGAGAAAGTAGAGCAGCTGGAGGCGCAAGGGTATTCCGGCAAAGGCGCCAAAGAGGAAGCCGGGCGATGGGTGGCGGAAGCAGGCCACAGCGAGCATCAAACCGGCTTGGCGGTGGACATCAACGCGGACAAAATTCATACCACCGGGGCTGCCGCCTATACCTGGCTGGCGGACAATGCCTGGGAATATGGCTTTATCCTGCGGTATCCGGAGGATAAAGAGGCAGTCACCGGCACGGCCTACGAACCTTGGCATTACCGATACGTGGGGCAGGAAGCGGCCGGGGAAATGGAGCGGCAAGGGCTTTGCCTGGAGGAATATCTGGAGCGCTCAGACTAGCGGCCCCTTTCTGTGAATGAAAAAAATAACGCGGAAAGCCCCCGGCTTTCCGCGTTTTTAAAGATTTGGTATGTAGTTTAATCCTCCGGGAAGAGCTTTTCCTGGCAGTACTTGATAATGGCTTTCCGGGTGACCAGACCGATGAAGGCGTCCTTGTCGTCTACTACGGGGACAAAGTTCTGGTTGGAGGCCCGCTCCACTAGATCCTGCATGGAGGTGGTGACCCGGACGGGGACATTGTCCTTCCGGCGGGTGATCTCCATGATCCGCCGGGCTTCCGCCTGGCGCATGTCCATGTAGCAGATATTTTTCATGGCCCACAGCAGATCCCCTTCCGTAAGGGTGCCCCGGTATTCCCCCCGGCGATTTAATATGGGAATGGCGGAATAGCCGGCGGCTTCCATCTTTTCCAGAGCCTGCCGAATGGTGTAGTCATCGTACAGATACGCGCATAAAGCCTTTGGTGTCAGAAAAAACAAGATATTATTCATAGGGCTCTCCTTTTCGGCGGGGCAGGTTTGCTCTCCTGCCACCTAAGCTATTATACCATAAACCGAAGGGAAAAGTATGAAATTTCTTTGCTATTTTGCTGCTGAACTGCCAAAAAACAAAAGGGCTTTTTGGTAAAATTGTACAGATTACTCCCCGAATCGGAACTCGGTGCAGTCAAAGGTGGCGAAGTAATCCTTGGGGGTCTCCGCCCGGCGGATCAGCTGGAAGCTGCCGTCCTCCTTCAGCAGTACCTCGGCGCTGCGAAGCTTGCCGTTGTAGTTGTAGCCCATGGCAAAACCGTGGGCTCCGGTGTCGTGAATGGCCACAATATCGCCGATGTCGATTTGAGGAAGGCTGCGCTCAATGGCGAACTTGTCGTTGTTCTCGCACAGGCCGCCGGTGACGTCATACACATGGTCCAAAATGGCGTCCTCCTTGCCCAGCACGGTGATGTGGTGGTAGGCGCCGTACATGGCCGGGCGCATCAGATTGGCGGCGCAGGCGTCCAGGCCGATGTACTCCCGGTAGATGTGCTTCTGGTGGAGCACGGTGGAGATCAGGTGGCCGTAGGGAGCCAGCATAAACCGGCCCAGCTCGGTGAAAATAGCCACGTCGTCCATGCCCTGGGGGGTGAGGATCTGCTCGTAGCGCTGGCGAACGCCCTCCCCAATGACCCGAATGTCGCACTTGGGCTGCTCGGGGCGGTAGTCCACGCCGATTCCACCGGAGAGATTGATAAAGGCGATGTGGGCACCCGTGGCATTGCGCAGGCGCACCGCCAGGCGGAACAGGCGGCTGGCCAGCTCGGGGTAGTATTCGTTGGTGGTGGTATTGGAGGCCAGGAAGGCGTGGATGCCGAAGTGCCTGGCGCCCAGCTTCATCAGCCGGTTGATGGCCCCCGCCATCTGATCTTCCGTCATGCCGTACTTGGCGTCCCGGGGCATGTCCATAATGGTGTTGCCCAGGGAGAAGGAGCCGCCGGGATTATAGCGCAGGCACACCGTCTCCGGCACAGGCCCCAGGGAGGCCAGGAAGTCCACATAGGTGGCGTCGTCTAAGTTGATATAGGCCCCCATGTCCCGGGCTTTGCGCATATCCAGCTCCGGGGTCACGTTGGAGGAGAACATCACATCGTGGCCGGTGTTGCCCACCGCCTCCGCCAGTAAAAGCTCTGTGTAGGAGGCGCAGTCGCAGCCGCAGCCCTCCTCCTTCAGAATCTTCAGGATATAGGGGTTGGGGGTGGCCTTTACCGCGAAGTACTCCTTAAAGCCCGGATTCCAGGAGAAGGCGGCCTTCAGGGCCCGGGCGTTGGCACGAATGCCCGCCTCGTCGTAAATGTGAAAGGGAGTCGGGATCTGGGCGATGATCTCCCGGGCCTTTTCCAGGGTGAGAAAGGGTGTTTTTTTCATAAAAAGTAGATCCTCTCTGTAAAAATAAAAGCCCTGTGCAAACGGCACAGGGCAAACAGGTCTGTTCGTCCCGGCAGCACTCCATCCGTACCGGATGACAGTTCTGCGCATATTCTGCGCAGCCCCAGAAAAAAGCCGTTTGGCGACGGGCCATTTTCTTCGGCGGAAGCGCCTTTCCCACATCCGGCAATTGCCAAACCGAAAGGGTACTGATCGCCTCCGCGACCTCAGCCGTGGTTAGTATGAATTTTAGTTCAAAAAGCGGCGTTTGTCAACCCTATTTTCCCATTCTACCCAGGGGAGAATGGAGGTTTCTCGGAAAAGGAGAGACGGACGACAGGGAAGTGGTTTCTTTTTTTGGGCAAATGTGATATAGTAACTCCATTCATACCACAGAAAGGCGATTATCTATGAAACGAACCAAGCTGTCTGACCGCATGCTGCCAAACTACACCCGGGGCGAGGAGATCATGAACATGGTCACCCACATCGTTGGCGGGGCCATCGGCATTGTGGCTTTGACCCTGTGCGTCATCCGGGCCGCCCTCCACGGCAATGTGTACGGGGTGGTCACCTCCGCCATTTACGGGGCGACCATGGTGGCCATGTTTACCATTTCCAGCGTCTACCACGGCTTAAAGCCCAACCTGGGGAAAAAGGTAATGCAGGTCATCGATCACTGCACCATCTATTTTCTGATCGCAGGAACCTACACGGTGGTGGTGCTGTCCGCCCTGCGGCCCCTGTACCCCGGGCTGGCCTGGGGGCTGTTTGGCTTTGAGTGGGCGGTGGCGGCGCTGGCTACCACGCTGACCGCCATTGATTTGAAGAAGTATAATGTGTTCTCCATGATCTGCTATATCGGCATGGGCTGGGCGGTGATCCCCTTTGCCCCTCAGGTACTGGAAGCGCTGACCCTGCCGGGATTTTTGCTGCTGCTTTTCGGCGGCATTGCCTACACCATCGGGGCGGTTCTCTACGGTCTGGGCGGCAAGCGCAAATGGATGCATTCCGTGTTCCACATTTTTGTCATCCTGGGGGCGGTGCTTCAGTTCCTGGCGGTGCTCCTGTACGCGGTATAATCATAACCCCTCGCCAACGGCGAGGGGTCAGATCGTCGAAAAAGCTTCGCAGAATTTGCCGCTTCAGCGGCAAACAAAATTTGAATCATTTTCCGCCGGGGCGTGTACCTGGCGGAAAATTCATCTCAGGCTGTAAGTGTGCGAGTTGTGCGCCCTTGGCGCACAAGGAGTGCGCGCAACAGACTGCAAAAAATCTGTCGGAAAGCCCCAAAGGGGATTTTCGACAGCCAGACCCCTCGTCAACGGCGAGGGGTCTGTTTTAGCTTTCATAGGCAAGGGGTTTGACCAGGTATTGTTCCCAAAGATAGGCTTCCGGGGATTTTTCCAGATCATATGCCTCCCGGATGCCCTCGCACAGGGCGCGAAGCTTATATTGCAGGGGAGAGGCGGCAAACAGATCTTCGTTTCCTTCCGTCATGGCGTATTCCATGATCCGGGCGCGATCCTCCTTGGGGAAGCTCATGGAATAGGTATCCACAAAGGAACGGGTGTCCGGCTGCAGGTAGGGGCTTCCGTCCCGCTGGGCGTTGGTAATGTAATCGTAGTCGTATTCAAAATCCACCGGATTCAGCTTGTCCCACTGATCCAGGGCGATGCTGTTGCCTAAGATGTGGGTCTCCATCACATGGTACAGCTCGTGATACAGGGCCTTCTCCGAGGTGCCTCCCACCGCAAGAACAATGTAGGCGTCCGTTCCGCCAAAAAACTGGATGCCGTCCACCGCTGTCAAGCTTCCGGATTCCGGGCTTCCGGTGACGGTGCGAACCAGGCAGATATTCAGGCTGTCAAAGTGAGAAGCAGTGGCTTCCAGCACTTCCGCCGGATAGTTGGACAGGCGCTGATCCAATTTTTCCAGCTCCTGCCACAGAAGCGGCGCCAGATACTCGGCCTGGAAACGGTAGTCCCAGGGCTGCACCGCGACCGCGTCCTCCCAAATAAGGATCTCCACGCCATGGCGTTCCCCGAGCTGCTGGGCATAGGACTGACACCGCACCAGGCTGTGATAATCCGGATTATCGGCGGTATAGTAAGGGCCGGTGTAGCCGCCGTCCTTCCGCTGAAGATAGTTCCCGTTGGCTGTGTCCCAGCGGTAGATGGCGTAGCAGTCGTAGAATTCGTCGTAGATGAGCAGGTAGACCCAGCCTTCGGCGGTGCCCACGATTGACAGAGGGCTGTAGGATGTCTCCAGCGGCAGGGTGCACCGGCGCAGGCCGGTGAGAAGCTCATAGTAGTCCAGCTCCAGCTCGCTGCCAGAAACGGGGCTGACGGTCACCGCGGCGGTTTGGCTTTCCAGGAAGAAGCACTCCGCGTCCAGATCCCTGGGGGTCAGGGCCTGGGGCTCCTCCCCCTGCTGACCGAACAGGAAACTCCGGATGACGCCGGTGGGGAAGCTGGCAAAATACTCTCTGTCCTGGGAAGTCATGGTAAATTCCCAATCGGCTTGGAACAAAAGACGGCCGTCCTCCGGGGATACCAGCAGCTTTTGTTCAGAGCCGCCGCTGCCTGAGACTGTGTATTGGAGCACCGTATCGTTCAGGTAAAGCCCGGAAACGGACTGCTCCTCATAGGCGGTTTCCTTGATGATCCGGCGAATGCCGGTTTCCAGATCCCAGCCCCGCAGAGCGGAGGCGGTGCAGTAATACAGCGTATTCTGATCCTGGGAAAAGAGCGGGACGCCGGTCAAATCCGATGGGGCCGCAATGTGGTTGATCTCCTTTAAGGAGGCGTCCAGAATCACCGTCCTTCCGTTTACCCGGTCATAGTAGGAAAGGGTGCTGTCAAAAATCTGAACCGAGGGATCCCGGGCGTCCAGGAAGAAGGAAAGGGAATACCGGGCTGTGATCCGCATGTCCGTGGTAGACACCTTGCAGATGGTGCTGCCGGCTTCGCTGCCGGAGAATATGAGCAGATCGCTGCCCATGACCAGCATGGAATTGCTGTCAGAAAGCTCCAGGGGATATACGGTCACAGCGCCGTTGGTGGCCTGCTCCACGGGGCTGTTCTCCGCGTACAATCCTGCCGGCGGGGTGATGGATAAAGCCGCCGTGGACGCCTCGGCGGCGGGCAGGGTCGTTTCCGGCTGGTTTCGGGAGCAGCCGGAGAGCAGCAGGCACAGCGCGATCAGGGCAAGATGTCTCTTTTTCATTATTGTCTCCTTGCAAGGGTGTAATCGTCGCCCTGCCGGTAGAAGGGGCAGTGCTGGGAGCGGGAGGAGAGAATGCGGTAGACCTCATCCTCGTCCAGATCCATGGTGCAGTAATATTCGTCCAGCTCCTCATCATAATCATAATGCCAGCAGCTGTCACATTCTGTCGAAAACATGGTCATTCCTCCAAAATTTGAAAAGAAAATTTTCCGCCTTCGTAAATCAGGCAGCTGTGGCTGCCGTCCTTGGGAATGGACACGCTGCCGGGGTTCAGGCAGCGGATGCCGCTGTGGATTTCATCGATCTTTACATGGGTGTGCCCGGACAGAAATACGCTGCCCTCCGGGAGGGGCGGAAGGTTTTCCGGGTTATGATGGTGGCCGTGGGTCAGGAAAAAGGTCACGCCGTCCACATACAGCTGGGAAAAGTCCGCCATGCAGGGGAAGGGGAGAACCATCTGATCCACCTCCGCCTCGCAGTTGCCCCGGACCGCCAGAATTCTGTCCCGGTACCGGCTGAGCATGGGGATTACCTCCTTGGGAGCGTAGTCCCTGGGCAGATCGTTCCGGGGGCCGTGGTAGAGAAGATCCCCCAGCAGGATCAGTTTCTCCGGCTGGGCCTTCTCCACCAAATCACAAAGACGGCGGCACCAGAAGGCGCTGCCGTGAATGTCGGACGCGATGATCAGTTTCATAGCAATACCTCCAAAGTCACGCTTGCAGGGAATCTAAGTAGGCGGTAACGTCAAAGGGACGAAGCGCTTCGTCCTTGCGCAGGTACAGGGGATGGTGGGGGTGGCCCTTCTTGGTCACCGCTCCGGCGCAGTACCAGCTGGCGCTGAATTCCTGCCCCACACGGACCATATCCCGGACGCACCCGGGCAGGTAGGGCCGCTTTTCAATAATGGCCCCCCAGGCCGCCCACACCGCCGGGGCGGTGGAAATGGACAGGATATACCGGAAGGCCTCCAGGTTCTCTTTGTGAAGCAGGGGGTTATAGGTCTTTTCCATATCGTCGGGACTGGTGGCCCGCTGGGCATAGACGTTGAACATGAGAAAGCTGTCAAAGCCGTTGCCCAGGGCGATCCGCTGAACAGACTTCAGGGTGTTGTCCAAATCATCCGGACGGGCGGTGGAGGGGTTGATGCCGATGCAGATCAGCGGATTTTTCCCCCGGGTGCCCAGCAGATACCGGTATTCCGAGTAAAAGTTGGGGGCGTAGATCCATTTTTCAATATCATACTCCGGCGAGGGGGTATTGGCGGCTTCCAGAGCCTGCCGGAAGGTGAGAAGCTCCAAAGAAGCGGTGCTGCCGCTGGGAATGTGAACCATTTACTTTTCCTCCGCAAAGGGGAACCACTGGTGCTGGCTGGGATCGTGAAAATCGCAGCTTTCCGGATCCCGGCCGGTCTGGCGGCACCAGGCGTCAAAGGCGGCGTTCAGGAAGGGAATGGCTCCTTCCATGTTGGACATGAGGCTGACGGCGCTTCCGTCGGCCATGTGCAGCTCTATCATCGTGGCGCCGCCTTGCACCAGGTAAAGGGCCTGGGACTGGATATCCCGGTAGGCGTAGACCAGGCTCTTCTTGCCGAAGCGGGAGTAAAGGAAGGTCTCTTCATCGTAGAACACGCCGAAGCTGATGTAGTAGATGGCAACGAAAAGACCCGCCAGCAGGGCTACAATGCCGCCGATCACAAACAGCGCCCCTTCGGAAACGCCGGTGGCAATGGCGAACACGCCCAGCATGCTAAGAAGCACCCCGAACAGGGGATAGCGGTTGCCGTAGCGCACCGCCGTGCCGGAACGATGCTGGACCCGGCTGCGAAACAGCTTTTGAAACAGTTTGTCAATGCAAAAGCAGACCCCGAATACCAGGGCCACCACAAGAAATACAAGAATGAGCTGCATGTGAGATTCTCCTTTGTAAATGGGAACGCCTTCAGGCCCACAGAACCAGATCCACGGGGATGTCGTGGGATTCTGTGTCCAAATGGTCAAAAAGCTGGAAATCGTAGCACAGGGCTACGGTGGGATGGTTGGGCTCCCGGGCGAGGAAACGGTCATAAAAGCCGCCGCCGTAGCCCATCCGGTTCCCCTGACGGTCAAAGGCCAGGCCGGGCATGAGCACCAGGGCGGTTTCGTCCCGGGCCACGGGGCCGTCGGCAATGGGCTCGGGGATCCCGCAATAGCCCTTTGCCACCTGGGAAAGATCCTCCAGGTAAATAAAGCGCATTTCCTCCCCATAGCACTTGGGCACGGCCACCCGTTTTCCGTCTTTCAGGGCCTGCTCCAGCATGGGTTCTGTGCGCACTTCCTGGTTATAGGGCAGATAGCCGTATATGGTTTTGGCCCGGCGGTAGCAGTCCGATTCCGTCAGAAGCCGGCACAGCTCCCGGCTGCGGCGAAGAATATCCTCTTGCGGCATGGCCCGCTTTTGCCGGCGGATCTGAAGGCGAAGCTGGGTTTTATCCATTATCCCTGCTCCCCCTTTTTCTTGGGTGGGTAGAACAGGCGGAACCACAGGAAAATGGCGATCTGGCCGGGGATCCCCAGCAGATACAGCTTCCAGAAGTTGTAATCCCAAATCACCAGAATCGAAACGTGCGTGGCAACCAGAAAGCCCCATACAATGGCGGAGATCAGGATCTTGTTCCACCGGAAGTCATGCCAGGCGGAACGCAGACTCAGCAGCACGATGGCCGTGGCGGGCACCGCGTAGAGAAAGGAAAGCCAGCTGTAAGGCTCCAAAATGGAAAAGGAGGACAGGATCACAAAGATGACCAGCGCCACGAACCACACCAGGGTGGTGGACAGGGCAAGGATCACATTTTTGTTGGCCTTGCGCTTCAGAGCCTTTTCCGACACCTGGGTCATGGCCTGCTCCAGCTTGCCCGGGTTCCCGGGAAGGGCGTTGGGGTCGGACAGAAGATCGTTGACGGTGATGCCAAACTGCTCTGCCAGCTGTACCAGAGTCACTACGTCCGGAATGGATTCTCCCCGCTCCCATTTGGAAACCGCCTTGTCGGAGTAATTCAGTTTTTCGGCCAGGGTGGCCTGGGTCAGGCCCGCTTGCTTGCGATAGGCGGCAATGTTGACGCCGATTTGATATTTCAGCTTTTCGCTGTCCATGGTTTCCCTCCAGCAGATAATTGTGTTCATTTTATCATAAAAAGCAAGGCATTGCAACAAAAAACACCGTGGGCATGGTTTCGTCTTGCGTTTGAGCCTAAAGGCGGGTACAATACAAAGGAGAATAAGAAAACGCGGCTCTCCTGTGAGGAAGAGCCGCGTTTGATTTTAGGCGTTATACACAGTGGCCTTTGGCCTGGATGACGGAAACCACCTGATCCACATATTCCTGGCAAATGCCTTTGTCTTCCGCTTCCACCATGACCCGGATCACCGGCTCGGTGCCGGATTCCCGAACCAGGATCCGGCCGGTGGTGCCCAGCTTGGCGGCAGCGTCGGAGACCGCCTTCTGCACATCGGGATCCGCCTGGGCCGCGGCCTTGTCTGCCACCCGGACGTTTTTCAGCACCTGGGGGTAGAAGGTGAAGCCCTCGCACAGCTGGCTCAGGGTCTTTTTCTTTGCCATCATGGCCTCCATGATCTTCAGGCTGGTGAGAATGCCGTCGCCGGTGGAGGCGTACTTGGAGAAGATGATGTGGCCGCTCTGTTCGCCGCCCAAACGGCAGCCGTTGGCCATCATGTATTCGTACACATACTTGTCGCCCACCTTGGTCTTGGCGTAGTCGATGCCCAGCTCGTCAAAGGCCTTGTACAGCCCGAAGTTGGACATGACGGTGGTGACCACGGTGTTGCCCAGCAGCTTGCCCCGCTCCTTCATGTACTTGCCGTAGATGTAGAGAATATGGTCGCCGGTGACCACGTTGCCCTTTTCGTCCACGCACAGGCACCGGTCGGCGTCGCCGTCGTAGGCAAAGCCCACGTCCAGGCCGTTGTCCATCACATAGCGCTGCAGCACCTCAATGTGGGTGGAGCCGGCGTTTTCGTTGATGTTATAGCCGTTAGGCTGGGCGTTGATCACGTAGGTCTTGGCTCCCAGCGCGTCAAAGACAGACTTGGCGATGTTCCAGGAGGCGCCGTTGGCGCAGTCCAAGCCCACCTTGATGCCCTTGAAGGAGTACATACCCAGGCCAATCAGGTAGCCGATATACCGGTTCCGGCCTGCTACGTGATCCACGGTGCGGCCGATCTGCTCCCGCTTGGCCAGGGGCAGCTCCTCCCATTTGTGACCGAAGGCCTCCAGCTGGCCGTCCAGGTAAGCTTCCACCAGGGTGATGACGCTCTCGTCCATCTTCTCGCCGAAGCTGTTAATCAGCTTGATGCCGTTGTCGTAGTAGGGGTTGTGGCTGGCAGAGATCATAATGCCGCAGTCAAAGCCCTCGGTGCGAACCACAAAGGCGACGGAGGGGGTGGTGGTTACGTGGAGCAGGTAAGCGTCGGCGCCGGAGGCCACCAGGCCGCCCACCAGGCTGTATTCGAACATGTAGCTGCTGCGGCGGGTATCCTTGCCTATGACGATCCGGGCGGGGCTGTCAGAGCCGCTGCGGCGCTTCAGCTGGGTGTAGTACCAGCCCAAAAAGCGGCCCACCTTGTAGGCGTGATCGGCGGTCAGATTACAGTTGGCTTCCCCCCGGAAGCCGTCGGTTCCAAAATACTTTCCCATGGAAAAATGCTCCTTTACAATTTCAAGATCAAGACAAGGGTCTGCCTTTAGTATTTCGCCACAACCACGCCGCCGGTTTTCCAGATGCTGTTCGCCGGTACTGTGCCCCGGACGCAGCTGGTGGGGTAGATGTTGGTATGGCGGCCGATGACGGTGCCCGGGTTCAGCACGCTGTTGCAGCCCACTTCCACGTAGTCCGCCACCATGGCGCCGAATTTCTTCAGGCCGGTTTCCAGCCGCTCTTCGCCGTCTTTTACCACCACCAGGGTCTTGTCGGACTTGACGTTGGAGGTCAGGCTGCCCGCGCCCATGTGGGACATGTAGCCCAGGATGCTGTCGCCCACATAGTTATAGTGGGGAACCTGGACATTATCAAACAGGATCACGTTTTTCAGCTCCACAGAATTGCCCACCACGCAGCTTTTCCCAACCAGGGCGGAGCCCCGGATAAAGGCGCAGTGCCTTACCTCGGTATCGGCCCCGATGATGCAGGGGGCGCCCAAATAGGCGGTGGGGGCGATTTTCGCGGTTTTATGAACCCATACGGCGGGCTCTAGCTGGATGTAATCCTCCCCCAATCCTTCCCCCAGGGAGAGGATCAGGCTTTTAATCCCGCTTAGGGCTTCCCAGGGATTGGTAAAACCGGAAAGGTAGGCTCCGGCGAGAGAGTGGGACAGATCGTACAGGTCATGAACAGTGAACATAAAATTCCTCCCTTCGGCTTCCTATCAGCCGGGACTGCTCTCCTACTATACACCCGGGAGGCGGCTTTGTCAATTGGATTCGGGAAAATTTTTGCATAAATCGACTTTTTATGTATAAAATTATATGATTCGCCTGCCTGCTTCGGAACATATGACCGAAAAGAAAGGGACAAAAAAACCGGAGCCGCTTTCCGGCTCCGGTAAAAATGAAATTTAGGAATTGGAATTGGCAATGGTGCGCTGCTGCACCAGCGCGCAGATCTTAGCAAGATCATCCTCGGAGATGTCCTCCCGCTGAAGCAGAGCGGCGACCAGTTTCACCAGATCGGGCTTGTGCCGATGAGAGAAAATAGTGGCGGCGAAGTATTCTTCCCGGGTCATGGTGGGAGAAAACACGCGGCTGTAGGTCTTGCTCCGCTTTACCAGGCCTACCTCCTGGATAACACCCTTTTCAAGCAGACCGTTCAGCAAAATATGTACAGAACTGTCCTTCCAGGTTTTTTCCGTGGATTTGGCCAGCAAATCCGCCCGGGACAAGGGCTGGTCTGTTTCCCAAAGGACGTCCATGATTTCCATTTCACTTTTTGTAAGTTCCATCTGCACACCTCCTGGATACTCAATCGAATACATTATATCCCCATTTACAGTTTTTGTCAATTCAGATATCTGGAAATTAGAAAAAAATTTCTGAATTTTTCCGGGGATGCTGGGCTACGATTGGCAATCTCTTAATATTTATCTGAATAATCATAGGAAATTTTTTCCAATACCCTTTGAGCAACAGAAAAGGCGCTGCCTCAAAACGGTTGGTTTTGAGGCAGCGCCTGAAAGGCATGTCACTTCGAGCACGGTCGGAAGATCTTGGCCCTCCCGGGGGGAGAAGGGAGGGTTGTATGGCACGCGCGTAAAATGATAGGAATTATTACGGCTCCAGGATCTGCCGCAGCAGCTGCCGGTTCTCTTCCAGATCCGGCACCAGCACCGACATGCCGTCGATGTTTTGGTTGGAATAGGTGCCGTCGGCGGGGATGTGCTGGCTGGTCACCTCCATGTCAGAGAGCATGGGGAATAGGGTAACGGCGTAGCCCAGGATCTCTATGCCGGACATATCGGTGGTAATCATGGGAAGAATCTGCTCCAGAAGAGAGAAGGTGGTTAGAAAACTGGCGTCCTTCCACCGCTGGAGCAGGGCGGTGATGATCTTTCGCTGGCGGTTGGTGCGGCCGAAGTCTCCGTCCGCGTCCAGCTTGCGGATGCGGGCGTAGGCCAGGGCCTGCTCTCCATTGAGCAGCTGGAGCCCTTCGGTCAAGTCGCCGCCGGTTTCCTGGTTGAGCCAGTCGGCTTCGTCTTGCCGAAGCTCCAGCTCCACACCGCCTAACAGATCCACGATTTTGGAGAACTGGGTGAAATCCACCTCCACATTCCCATCTATCTGGACGGCAAAATTGCTTTCCAGAGTCTCATTCAGCAGGGACATACCGCCGTAGGCATAGGCGGCGTTCAGCCGGTTTTTTCCATGCCCGGGAATGGAAACATAGGTATCCCGAAGGAAGGAGGTCAGGGTCAGTTTCTTTTCCTTACTGTGGAAGGTGCACAGGATCATGGAATCCGATCTGGCCCGGGATTCTCCTTCCAAAGCATCCTGGCCGATGAGCAGGATATTTACCGTGCCTCCCTTTGCCGTGGTATCTTCCTCCGGGCTTTGGGAGGAGTCCTTGTCCGAGGTCAGGGAGGAGAAAAACTCCTCCACGCTTTCCAGGGAGAAGGAGGGAATGGTGCTGGGATCCACATAGTTTATGTTCCCGGCCAGGTGCTGTACATACAAGGTGAACGCCAACAGCCCGACAAGGATCAGACCCAGCACCAGGGCCAGGGCGATGAGCTTCCCGCGTCTGCGGGATGAAGCTTGCTTTTTCATAACAGCCTCCAAAGTGGTTGGGGATTCTTATGCTGCCCGGAAGGGAGTTCTGCTTATCCGGGCTTTCCGTTGTTTATGATAGAATTTGCGGATTTGAGAAAAATATGTTTGGGGAGGAACTATTTTTCCGGAATATGCTTATCTGGTTAACTCAGCTTCCGCAAGAAACCAATTTTTTTGTCAGAAAGTATAATGCAAATGCGGGAAAGATTTGTCGCATCCCATGTCCGAGTGCTCCCCTACCCTGCCGGGGGCCTTCCTTTCTTGTCTCGGCAAGAAAGGAAGCAAAGAAGCCGACCGGGGAGGCGCTGAACGCTGGCCAGCTCCCGCGCCAGAGCCGCCCTCCCCGGACCTCTCCCGGCGCGCACTTGGTAAGTGCCGGTATACCCTTTCGCCGCTGAATGGGTACGGTGCCCGAATCGGTACACAGCATCCGAATCACTGCCCAGCCTTAAGCTCGCCATTTTTCAGGTAAGCCCGGAGGAACCAACGAGCATTTTCTCTTACCGGCGCTGGCAGAGCCTTTGCTGAGCCAAGTCGATAAGCATATTCCGGAAAAGAGAAAAGGAAGGAGATCTGGCGAAAAGATCACACCAGAGTCCCTTCCTGATTCAGCAGCAGATTGTCGGCCAGCCGGGAGATCAGCGCCGCGTTGGTGGGCCGGGGAATGGTTCCGTCCGGCCCGGGAGAGAAGTATTGCATCCACACCCGATCATCCCGGCGGTGCCAGGCAGCGTCAATGGCGTTGCGAATGGAACGCTCCACATGGCCGGCTTTGCAGTGGCAAAGCTGGCCCACAGCGGGGTACAGCTCCTTGGTGATGGACTGCTCCGGATCCTGGGCCATAAGCACAACCGCCTGACGCAGATATTCATATCCCCGAAGCTTGGTGGGAATCCCCAGGGAAAGCAGAAGATTGGAAGCGTAGACCTTGGGGTCGGACGCAGCCGGAGAATGGCAGGGATGGCGGTTCAGATCCTGGATGCGGTTGACGGTGGACTGGACATCGCAGGGCTTCATCATTAAGTAGTTCACACCCAGGTGCTTGGTCATTTCCAGCACGTAGTCGTTCACAAAACGGGAGGTGGCAAGTACTTTTGGGCGGATCCCGCTGTCCGCCGCCGCTTGCAGCAGACTGATCCCGTCCAGTTCCGGGAGCATGAGATCCAGCACCAGAACATCGGGGCGATAGGTGTGAAGAAGTTCCAAAGCGTTTTTGCCGTTTTGGCAGCAATGGACATGGTAGTGCTCCTGAAGGGCTTCCGCCAGCGCAAGCCGAAAATCATCATTGCTGTCCGCGATCAGCAATTTTGGTGCACTCATATACTCCCCCACCTTTCTGCAAAAATAGCATATCATAGATGGCGGTGTTTTTCAATTCGCTGCGAATCGTCAATTTTCGACAATGGAAAAAATCCGGGAACCTCCTCCGGGGACGGCCCCGGCGGAGGAGAACAGACTCAGTCTCCAAAGTAGCGGCGGAAGAACTCGTACCAGTCCTCGTAATCTCCTTCGCTGGGCATGGAGGGATCGCTTTCCGAGGCGTTCAGATCCCGGGGCTTTTCGTCCAGGGTGATGTCTAAGGTCAGCTCCTGACCGCTGCGCACCACGGTGATGGTGGTGGTATCCCCGGCCTTAAAGTTCCGCAGAGCCCGGGTCAGATCGATAACGCTGCCCACTTCGTAGGTGTCCAGCTTCACGATCAGATCCTTGGGCTGGATTCCGGCCCGGTGGGCGGCCGCGCCCTCTTCCACAGTGAGCACATAGGCTCCTTCGGTGGGAAGGCCATACTTGGCGGCGGCTTCCGCGTCGTTATTCTGCACGGTGACGCCCAGGTAAGCGCCGGTGACATAGCCGTAGTCAATCAGATCGGAAATGATCCCGGTGACGTCGTCGATGGGAATGGCAAAGCCAATGCCCTCAATGGAAGCGCCGGAACCAGTGGTGCCGGAGTACTTGGCGGTGGTGATGCCCACCACCTGGCCCTGCATATTGAACAGGGGGCCGCCGGAGTTGCCCGGGTTGATGGCGGCGTCGGTCTGAATCATGCTGATGATGGTATTGTCCGTGGAGACCTCCCGGTTGATGCCGCTCACATAGCCGATGGTCTGGGTGGCGGTCAGCTCTCCCAGGGGATTGCCGATGGCGGCTACCATATCCCCGATGGCAAGACTGCCGCTGCTGCCAATGGCGGCGGCGGAAAGACCCTCCGCTTCCACCTTCAGCACGGCGATATCGTTGGAGGCGTCATATCCCACCACCTGGGCGGGATAGACGGCGGCGTCGTGGGTGGTGACTTCCACGCTGGAAGCGTTCTCTACCACATGGTAGTTGGTGATGATATAGCCGTCGGCAGTGAGAATGAAGCCGGAGCCGGTGGAGGTGCCTTCCGTACCCTGGAAGTAGCTGTCGGCAACGGTGCTGGAAATGGCCACCACGCTGTCAACGCAGCTGTTATACAGTTGAGCGGGGGTCAGGGCGTCGCCGCTGAGGGCAGCCTGCTGGGCGCTTCCGGCGGGGAGACTGTCCAGCTGCTGCTGTAAGTCCGCGATCTGACTGTTCAGATCCTCCACAATGGCCTCGGTTCGATCCTTCCAGGATGCGTTGACCAGATCTGCGGTGCAGGCGCATCCGGCGATCACCAGGGCCACCACAGCCAGAACGGAAACGGCCCGCTTCCATGCCGGATGCTGGCGACGCTTCTTTTTCGGCTTCTCCGGGGGCTGGGTCTGGGGCTGGTACTGATAGCCGGATCCCCCTTGGGGTTGGCTGTTGGTCACATAGGGGGAGCTGGCGTAGGGGGATTCCCGGCGGCCCGCGCCTGTGCCGTGATAGGCCCCCTGCTCCGGCTGGGGCTGTGAAAGGGGCTGGGATTCCGGTTCAGAGGGCGCGTGCTCGTTTTCCCCGGGGACCTGGTTGAATCCATTATCGTCAAAGGTGTCCATTCTGACTGCCTCCTTTTTTCTTTATCATGTTCGATCATAACCGTTACATGTGAAGAAAGTATGTACTGACCAAGAATCAGATAGAAATATTTTACATTCTCTTTCCTGTTTCGTCAAGAAAGAAAGAATACAGCTCCCCCGGTAAAGAGGGAGCCGGTATTCCCCAATGGGATCACTTTTTGCGGAAGGACTTGCAGTCGGTGCACTGATCCTGGGTGGGATTCATTTCGTGGGTGCCCACCAGAATCCGATCCAGAGAGCAGTAATTCTCGTTCTCGCAGTGATAGGCGCACTGCTGAACCGTACATTCGATGCACTTGTTGGCATGGCAGTTCATAAAAAGACCTCCTTTGATTTGGATTCGGAAGTAGTATGGTTTCTTTTTCGGAAAATATGCGGAAGGCTGTGACTATCCGTTGCATTTTTCCCCGGAGTGTGGTATTTTATGGTCGGAAGAAAAACAAATGCGGCCTTTTGCGGAAGGCTCGGCTTTTTTATTTCAATAAGGAGAGAATGCGCATGGCGAAAATTGCCCCTTCTATTTTAGCCGCGGATTTTGCCAATCTGGAGCGGGACATTCATAATATTGAGGAAAACGGCGGGGATTGGGTCCATGTGGATGTGATGGACGGTCTGTTTGTGCCCAATATTTCCATCGGAATTCCCGTGGTGCAGGCTCTGCGGCCGGTGACCAGGCTGCCCCTGGACGTGCATCTGATGATCCAGCGGCCCATCCGGTATGTGGAGCAGTTTGTGAAGGCGGGAGCGGACTGGCTGACGATCCACATCGAGGCGGATCAGCCGGAAAATAACCTGGCCTGCCTGGATAAGATCCGTTTCTTAGGGTGTAAGGCGGCCATTTCCCTGAAGCCCGGCACCCCCGCGGAGGCGGCCATTCCCTATCTTGACAAATGCGATATGATCCTGGTGATGACTGTGGAGCCGGGCTTCGGCGGTCAGAAATTCATGGCGGATATGATGCCCAAGCTGAAAACGCTTCGGGCCATGCTGGATGAAAGAAGCCTTAAGTGCCTTTTAGCGGTGGACGGAGGCGTGGACGGGATAACCTGCGAAATCTGCAAGGAAAACGGCGCGGATGTGCTGGTGGCGGGCTCCGCCTACTTTAAAGCCGGGGACAGAAGGGCTTTTGTGGAGCGGTTCCACCGGTAAAGGATTACAGATATTTTTATATCGAATTTTCCCCTGCGGGAATTGACAAGTGACAGCTGAAATTGTATAATGTATTTGGAAATTTCCGGGCTTTGCCGGGAAAGATCCAACATGTCAGTCCAAAGGCGAAAAACGTCTTTTGAAAGAAAGGAAAATTGCCATGATTTATAGTGCAGAAGTACAGAACATGTGCTCCGTGGCCAAGGGCGCCTATCACGGCCCCGCGCCCATTCCCGAAGAGGGTAAGTGGGTACAGGCCAAGCAGATCTCCGATATCAGTGGTTTCACCCACGGCATCGGCTGGTGTGCTCCCCAGCAGGGCTGCTGCAAGCTGACCCTGAACGTGAAGGAAGGCGTCATTGAAGAGGCTCTGGTAGAGACCCTGGGCTGTTCCGGCATGACCCACTCCGCCGCGATGGCTTCCGAGATTCTGATCGGCAAGACCATCCTGGAGGCGCTGAACACCGACCTGGTGTGCGACGCCATCAACACCGCCATGCGGGAGCTGTTCCTGCAGATCGTCTACGGCCGCACCCAGTCTGCCTTCTCTGAGGACGGCCTGGCAGTGGGCGCTTCTCTGGAGGATCTGGGCAAGGGTCTGCGCAGCCAGGTGGGCACCATGTTTGCCACCAAGGCCAAGGGCCCCCGCTACCTGGAAATGGCAGAGGGCTATGTGACCCGCTGCGCTCTGGACGAGGACAACCTGATCATCGGTTACGAGTTCATCAACCTGGGTAAGATGATGGACTTCATCAAGAAGGGCGACGATGCCAACACCGCTCTGGAAAAGGCCAAGGGCTCCTATGGCCGGTTCGCGGGCGCTGCGAAGTATATCGATCCCCGTCACGAATAAGAGGAGGACGCTGCAATGGCTTTGTTTGAAGGTTACGAAAGAAAAATCGACAAGATCAACGGCGTTCTGGCTCAGTACGGCCTGAACTCTGTGGAAGAGTGCCGGGAAGTTTGTAAGGCTGCCGGTTTTGACCCCTATGAGATCGTCAAGGGCATTCAGCCCATCTGTTTTGAGGACGTGGCCTGGGCTTACTGCATGGGCGCCGCCATCGCTCTGAAGAAGGGCGTGAAGAACGCCGCTGAGGCCGCCGAGGCCATCGGCATCGGCCTGCAGGCTTTCTGCATCCCCGGCTCCGTGGCCGAGGATCGGAAGGTGGGTCTGGGCCATGGCAACCTGGGCGCCATGCTGCTGCGGGATGAGACCAAGTGCTTCGCCTTCCTGGCCGGCCACGAGTCCTTCGCCGCCGCCGAAGGCGCCATCGGCATTGCCCGTTCCGCCAACAAGGCCCGTAAGGAGCCCCTGCGGGTCATCCTGAACGGCCTGGGCAAGGACGCCGCTCAGATCATCTCCCGGATCAACGGCTTCACCTATGTGCAGACCAAGTTTGACTACTACACCGGTGAGCTGACCGTGGTCAAGGAGTGGAAGTACTCCGACGGCGAGCGGGCCGCTGTCCGCTGCTACGGCGCGGACGACGTGCGGGAAGGCGTTGCCATCATGCACAAGGAAGGCGTGGACGTGTCCATCACCGGCAACTCCACCAACCCCACCCGCTTCCAGCATCCTGTGGCCGGCACCTACAAGAAGGAGTGCGTGGAGCAGGGCAAGAAGTATTTCTCCGTGGCTTCCGGCGGCGGCACCGGCCGTACCCTGCATCCGGACAACATGGCCGCCGGTCCCGCTTCCTACGGCATGACCGACACCATGGGCCGTATGCACTCCGACGCCCAGTTCGCCGGCTCCTCCTCCGTCCCTGCCCACGTGGAAATGATGGGCTTCCTGGGCGCTGGCAACAACCCCATGGTGGGTATGACTGTCTCCGTGGCGGTTGCTGTTGAGGAAAGCCTGAAGTAAGAGGGGAAACCGAATAAGTTCCGATCCCTGAAATCGTAAACAGAAAGCAAGGAAGCACATCCTTTCGGAAAGATCCGTTAAGATGTGCTTCCTTTTGTCTATTCTTCATTTGCCGAATAAAACTGCCCCCGATAGAAGGAGAACCTGTTATGCCAATCGTGTACACAAAGTTGTTTGCCCTTTTGAAAGAGAAGGGCTACACCACATACAGAATCCGCAAAGAGAAACTGATGGGCCAGGGAACATTGACCGCGATCAAAAACGGAACCGGCGGATTGGACGCAAAGACCATTGCGCGTTTATGTGAAGTGTTGGAATGTCAGCCGGGGGATTTGATGGAATATGTGAAGGAGACGGTGGAAGAGGGCCGGAAAAGTAAATGATCCGGCGTACCATCGTTTCCATCTGCTGCCTGACTTCCGGGGAGGGGAGTGGGAACTAAGGCGGTTGACATTCCAAGGAGGAGATACCATGCCTATTCAATATAAGGTGGATATTATTGCGGAGCTGAAGGCCCATGGCTATAATACCAACAGACTGCGAAAAGAAAAACTTCTCTCGGAAGGGGTTGTGCAATCCCTGCGCATGAAGAAATACATCTCAATGGAAAATCTTTCTCGTATTTGTAGGCTTCTGGACTGCCAGCCGGGGGATTTGATAGAATATGTGAAGGAGCCTGTGGAAGTAGGCCGGGAAGGTAAATGATCCGGCGTACCGCTGCTTGCCCGTTTGAGTCGCCTGAAGCAAAGAAAAAACCAAAAGCCGATCCCAGCTTTTGGTGAAAGTAAGAAACTATGCTTATACGGTTAGCATAGAAAAGGAGCCGCATTCCCCTTTGTGTAAGGAGGAATTGCGGGGGCGAGGGTTCCGCTTCTCGCCGGAGTGTGAGGGAATTCGCGGCGCGCGCCGCCCAATCCCTCAGCCGCTTTCTGGCAGATCCCTTTGTACAAAGGAGCCTTTGCGGCGCGCATCTACTTTGCTTTGTTCAGGACGGCGCATGTTTTGCTGCCTGGCTCCCACTGGGAGAATATAGAATACGCCGGAAAGCGGTTCGGATCCCGCTTTCCGGCGTGTTTTTGTTATGCCCGCTGTTCGCAGTAGATGCAGCGGTGGATGTCCGCCGCCTTGTCGGTGCAGCGGAACAGCTGGGGCAGCTCCTGCTCTGTGCGGGAGATGCACTTGGGGTTGGTGCAGACCCGGTCATATTCCAGATCCGTGGTGTCGATTTCCTCCCGGATGGGGTTGGCCTTGGCCTCCTCCAGCAGCTTCAGGATCAGGGCCATGCGCATGTACTTGCCGTTGAGGGCCTGACGGAAGTAGGCGGCCCGGGGGTCCGCGTCCACCTGAACGCTGATTTCATTCACCCGGGGCAGTGGGTGCAGGACGCACATCCGCTCCTTCGCCAGCTCCATTTTCTTGGTATCCAGGATGTAGGTGTCCTTCAAACGCTCGTATTCCCAGGGGTCGTCAAACCGCTCCCGCTGAATCCGGGTCATGTACAGCACATCCAGCTGGGGCATGGCCTCTTCCAGGGACTCCACCTCGGTGTAGGGGATGTGGTACTTTTCCAGCACATTGTAGCGGATGAAGCTGGGAATCTTCAGCTCCTTGGGGGCAATGAGGACGAAGCGGATGTTGCCGCACCGGCTCATGGCTTCAATAAGGGAGTGGACGGTTCGACCGTATTTCAGGTCGCCGCACAATCCGATGGTCAGGTTCTCCAACCGGCCCAGCTCCCGGGAGATGGTCAGCATGTCCGCCAGGGTCTGGGTGGGGTGGTTATGGCTGCCGTCCCCGGCGTTGATCACCGGGATGGTGGCGTTCCGGGAGGCTACGTAGGGCGCGCCCTCCTGGGGGTGACGCATGGCGATGATGTCCGCGTAGCAGCTTAAGATCTTGGAGGTGTCGGCCACGCTCTCCCCCTTAGAGGCGGAGGAGGAGCTGGCCTCGCTGAAGCCCAGCACGCTGCCCCCCAGCTCCAGCATGGCGGCCTCGAAGCTTAAGCGGGTACGGGTGGAGGGCTCGTAGAAGAGGGTAGCCAGCTTCTTGTGGGCGCATTTGTCCCAGTAGTTTTCCGGGTGAGCGATGATGTCCTTGGCGGTGGCGATCAGCTGGTTGATCTCTTCGGCGGATAAATCCAGAATGCTGATTACACTTCTCATATCACTTCGCTCCGTTCACAGCCAGGTAGTTTTTGATCCGGGTCACGTTTTCTTCGTTGGCGGGATCCTCTTCCAGATACTCGATGATGTCGTACACATCCACCACGGAGTACACCGGGAAGCCGAACTGCTCCTCGATCTCCTGCATGGCCCCCTTCTCGCCCTGGCCCTTTTCCTTCCGGTCTACCATGACAAAGGTGGCGGCTACCTTCACATCTTTCAAGCCGCTCAAAATGGCCATGCTCTCCCGGATGGCGGTGCCGGCGGTGATCACATCCTCCACGATCACAACTTCCTCACCGGCCTGGGGCACATAGCCCACGAACATGCCGCCTTCCCCGTGGTCCTTCACTTCCTTCCGGTTGAAGAAGAAGGGGACGTCCAGGCCGTTTTTGCTCAGGGCAACGGCGGCGGAAACGGCGATGGAAATGCCCTTGTAGGCAGGGCCGTAGAGCACGGCCTTTTTGCTGCCCAGCTTATCAAAGTAGGCCTTGGCGTAGAACTCGCCCAGTTTGGCGATCTCGCTGCCGGTTTTGATCATACCCGCGTTGATGAAATAGGGGATCTTCCGGCCGGACTTGGCGGTGAAGTCGCCGAATTTCAGCACGCCGGCGCTTTCCAGGAACTGAATAAACTCTCTTTTGTAGCTTTCCATGGATTTTTCTCCTTTTCAAAAGTGGAAGTGGTGGATCTATGGATCAGTCGCAGAACTCGGCCACGCACCGCTCATAGGCGGCTACCGGATCGGCGGCGGCGGTGATGGGGCGGCCCACCACGATATAATCGGAGCCGATGGCCTTGGCGGCGGCGGGGGTCATGACCCGCTTCTGATCTCCCACATCCCCGTCGGCAAAGCGGACGCCGGGGGTGACGGTGAGGAAGTTCTTGCCGCAGCGGCTGTGGACCTTCTCCGCCTCCAGGGGGGAGCAGACCACCCCGTCCAGACCGGCGTTCTTGGCGGTCTCCGCGTAGTGCATGACAACTTCATCGATGGGCTCTTTGATGAGCAGATCCTTTTCCATGGCCGCCTGATCGGTGGAGGTCAGCTGGGTTACGGCGATGAGCAGGGGACGGGTGCCGTCCGGCCGGGTCAGGCCCTCTACAGCCGCTTCCATCATGGCGGTGGTACCGGCGGCGTGGAGGTTGGTAATGTCCACATCCAGGTTGGACAGCACCGCCATGGCCTTTTTCACGGTGTTGGGAATGTCGTGGAGCTTCAAGTCCAGGAAGATCTTGTGGCCCCGGGCCTTGATCT
This sequence comes from uncultured Oscillospiraceae bacterium, assembly GCA_944385535.1. Taxonomy (GTDB): domain Bacteria; phylum Bacillota; class Clostridia; order Oscillospirales; family Oscillospiraceae; genus Faecousia. Next base: position 7,393 of record CALWXR010000029.1, on the reverse strand, counting down.
CCTTGACGATGCTGGGGCCTTCCGCGTAGTACAGCTCCATGCCGATCTTCACAAAGGGCTTGCGGCCGGTAAACTTGTCCAGGAAGGCAAAGGTTGCTTCCGCGGAAGAAAAATCACATGCTACGATTACGTCCTTACCCATGGTTTACGCCTCCTATAATGTCAGATAGAGATTGGATATTGTACTTTGCCATAACCTCCGGCAGTTCCCGGATGATGTCCCGGCAGATATAGGGACGCACCAGATTGGCGGCGCCCACTTCCACGGCGGTGGCTCCCGCCAGCATCATTTCGATCACGTCCTCGGCGCTGCTGACGCCGCCCATGCCGATCACCGGGATCTTCACCGCCTGGGCCACCTGGTAGACCATCCGCACCGCCACCGGGAAGATACCGGGGCCGGAGTAGCCGCCCATGGTGTTGGCGATGACGCTTCGGCGGGTGCGCAGATCGATGCGCATGCCCAGCATGGTATTGATCAGGCTGATGCCGTCGGCCCCCGCTTCCTCACAGGCCTTGGCGATGGAGACGATGTCGGTGACGTTGGGGGAAAGCTTGATGATCACCGGCTTGGCGGTCACCGCTTTCACCGCCCGGGTTACCTCTGCGGCGGCCTCCGGCTCTGTGCCGAAGCTCATGCCGCCCCCGTGGACGTTGGGACAGCTGACGTTTACCTCCAGCCAGCCCACCTGGGGCTCTTTGTCCAGTTTTTCACAGGTGTAAGCGTAGTCCTCCACGGAGAAGCCGGACACATTGGCCATCACCGGCTTGTGGAAGCACTGCTTTAATTTGGGCAGCTCCTGGGAGATGACCTTCTCCACACCGGGATTTTGCAGGCCCACGGCGTTAATCATGCCGCCGGGGCATTCGGCGATCCGGGGGGTGGGATTGCCGAACCGGGCATCCTTGGTGGTGCCCTTAAAGGAGAAGGTGCCTAAGATGTTGATATCGTACAGTTCGGCAAACTCATAGCCGTAGCCGAAGGTGCCGGAGGCGGGGATCACCGGATTGTCCAGGGGGATCCCACACAGATTTACGGTTAACTCTGCCATAAAATCTCCTCCTTCTTCATCACCGGGCCTTCCTTGCAGATCCGCTTATACCCGGTGAGGGTCTTGCAGGAGCAGCCCATGCAGGCCCCGAAGCCGCAGCCCATCCGCTCCTCAAAGCTCATCTGGCCGGAGGTGACGGTGGCCTTGTACACCGCCTTCAGCATGGGCTCCGGGCCGCAGGTGTAGAAATAGCTGTAGTCCATCCCACCCAGGGGGGTGGTGGCGAAGCCTTGGACCCCATAGCTTCCGTCGGCGGTGGTGACGGTGACGGCGCAGCCCAGGGCCTTGAATTCCTCCTCAAAGAAGATCTCCTTCCTGGTGTTAAAGCCCAGGATCACGGAGACCTGGCAGCCCTGGGCGATCAGCGCCTTTGCCAGGGCGTACAGGGGCGGGACGCCCACGCCGCCGCCTAAGAGCACCGGCTTGTCACCGGCAAGGCTCAGGTCGTAACCGTTGCCCAGCCCGGTGAGGATATCCAGCTCCTGCCCCGGCTCCATGGCGGCCATGGCGGCGGTGCCCCTGCCCACCACCTTGTAGACGATGGTTAGGCTGCTGTCGTCCCAGTCGCACACGGAAATGGGGCGGCGCAGGAACATGCCGGAAAGCTGAATGTTTACAAACTGGCCCGGGGCGGTGATGGCGGAGGTATCTCCGGAGAGCACCATTTTGTATACGCTGTCCGTTAAGGGGGTGTTGCTCAGGATTTGAAATATACTCTGTTTCATCGTTCCTCCTAACTGCGCGCTATAAATCCAGGGATCAGGCGTCGATGGTGGAGATGGTCAGGGTGGTCTCTTCCAGCACGTCCAGCAGCACCTTGATGGTGTCCAGAGCGGTGAACAATGTCACGTTGTGCTCGGTGGCCATCAGCCGGATCTTGATGCCGTCGCCCTCGTTGGCGCCGGGATCCCGGGTGTTGATTACGTAGGCGATGTGGCCCTGGCGCAGGGCGTTGGGGATCTCGTCGCTGCCGTCGCTGATCTTGCCCAGCACGTGGGTGCGGATGCCGTTGGCTTTTAGGTACATGGCGGTGCCCACAGTGGCCTCGATGTTGAAGCCCAGCTGGTAGAACCGGCGGATCAGGGGCAGGGCTTCCTCCTTGTCCTTGTCGGCGATGGTGCAGAACACGGTGCCGTAGTTCTGCAGCTTCATGCCGGAGGCCTGGAGGGCCTTATACAGGGCACGGGTCATGGTCCGGTCATAGCCGATGGCTTCGCCGGTGGACTTCATCTCCGGGGACAGATAGGCGTCCAGACCGCGGAGCTTGTTGAAGGAGAACACCGGGGCCTTGGCGTACCAGCGCTTCTTTTCTTCGGGATAGATGTCGAAGAAGCCCTGCTCCTTCAGGGTCTTGCCCAGGATCACCTCCGTGGCAATGTCCGCCAGGGAGTAGCCGGTGGCCTTGCTCAGGAATGGCACGGTACGGGAGGAACGGGGGTTGACCTCGATGATGTACACATTGTCCTGGTCGTCTACGATGAACTGGATGTTAAACAATCCGATGATGCCGATGCCCAGGCCCAGCTTCTTGGCGTACTGCAAAATGATGCCCTTGACCTTGCTGGAGATGGAGAAGGGAGGATACACGGAGATGGAGTCGCCGGAGTGGACGCCGGTGCGTTCCACCAGCTCCATAATGCCGGGGACGAACACATCGTGACCGTCGCAGATGGCGTCTACCTCCACTTCCCGGCCCTGGATGTACTTATCCACCAGCACCGGCTTATCCTCGTCGATCTCCACGGCGGTGCGCAGGTAGTGGCGCAGCTGGCTTTCGTTGGCAACGATCTGCATAGCCCGGCCGCCCAGCACGAAGGAGGGACGGACCAGCACCGGATAGCCGATTTCAGCGGCGGCGGCAATGCCGTCGGGGATGTTGGTTACGGCCTTGCCCTTGGCCCGGGGGATGTTCAATTCGTTCAGCAGATTATCAAAGGCGTTCCGATCCTCCGCCCGGTCGATGGCGGCGCAGTCGGTGCCGATGATCTTTACCCCCCGGTCATATAGGGGCTGGGCCAGGTTGATGGCGGTCTGGCCGCCCAGGGAGGCGATGACCCCATCGGGCTTTTCAAACTCGATGATGTTCATTACATCTTCCGGGGTCAGAGGCTCGAAGTACAGCTTGTCGGCGGTGGTGTAGTCGGTGGAGACGGTCTCCGGGTTGTTGTTGATGATGATGGCTTCGTAGCCCGCGTTCTTGATGGTCATCACCGCGTGGACGGTGGAGTAGTCGAATTCCACGCCCTGGCCGATGCGGATGGGGCCGGCGCCCAGCACCACGATCTTCTTCTTATCGGTGAGGACAGAGTCGTTGCGACCGGTGTAAGAGGAGTAGAAGTAGGGGATATAGGCCCCGGTGTGGCAGGTATCCACCATGCGGAAGGCGGGGAACAGGTTATTGGCCTTGCGCAGGTCGTAGACCTCCAGTTCATGGCACTTCCACAGCCGGGCGATGTACTTGTCGCTGAAGCCCATTTCCTTGGCGGCCTTCAGGGTTTCGTAATCCTTTACCTTCACCCGCAGCAGCTCTTCCATGTCGATGATCCGCTTGATGGCGTTCAGGAAGTAGGGGGTGATCTGGGTGACTTCGGCGATCTTTTCCAGCGTCTCTCCGTGGTACAGCAGCTCCGCGATGGCGAAAATGTTGTCGGAGCGGAACTGGCTGATGTACTCCAGCAGTTCCTCCTTGGTCATATTGTCAAACTTGGAAAGGTACAGGTGGTTGGCGCCGATCTCCAGGGAGCGGATGCCCTTGAGCAGAGCCTCTTCCAGGTTCATGCCGATGCCCATGACCTCGCCGGTGGCCTTCATCTGGGTGCCCAGGTAGTTGGAGGCGCTGGTGAACTTGTCGAAGGGGAACCGGGGCATCTTGGCGATCACATAGTCCAGCTGGGGCTCAAAGGCGGCGGTGGTGTTGGCGATCTTGATATCCTCCAGGGCCATGCCCACGGCGATCTTGGCGGTGACCCGGGCGATGGGGTAGCCGGAGGCCTTGGAAGCCAGGGCGGAGGACCGGGACACCCGGGGGTTGACCTCGATGAGGAAGTACTCAGAGGAATTGGGATTCAGCGCGAACTGAACGTTGCAGCCGCCCTCGATCTTCAGCTCCTTGATGATCTTAATGGCGGAGTCGTTGAGCATCTTCAGGTCGTGGCCGTTCAGGGTCATAATGGGGGCTACCACGATGGAGTCGCCGGTGTGGACGCCTACGGGATCGATGTTTTCCATGCCGCAGATGGTGATGGCGTGGTCGTTGGAGTCCCGCATGACCTCGAACTCAATTTCCTTATAGCCCTTGACGGACTTTTCAACCAGCACCTGATGCACCGGGGACAGGGCGAAGGCGTTGGGGCCGATGTCCATCAATTCTTCTTCGCTGTAGGCAAAGCCGCCGCCGGTGCCGCCCAGGGTGAAGGCGGGCCGCAGCACCACGGGATAGCCGATGCGCTGAGCGGCTGCCCGGGCTTCCTCCAGAGAGTAGGCGATCTCAGAGGGGATTACCGGCTCGCCGATGGACTGGCACATTTCTTTGAACAGCTCCCGGTCCTCCGCCCGTTCGATGGAGGCGCTGGGGGTGCCCAGCAGCTTGACCCGGCATTCCTTCAGAACGCCCTTCTTCTCCAGCTGCATGGCCAGGTTCAGACCGGTCTGGCCGCCGATGCCGGGGATGATGGCGTCGGGACGCTCGTAGCGGATGATCTTCGCCACATATTCCAGAGTCAGGGGCTCCATGTACACCTTGTCGGCGATCATGGTATCGGTCATAATGGTGGCGGGGTTGGAGTTGCACAGCACCACCTCGTAGCCCTCTTCCTTCAGGGCCAGACAGGCCTGGGTGCCTGCATAGTCGAATTCCGCCGCCTGCCCGATGACAATGGGGCCGGAGCCGATAATCAGAATTTTCTTGATGTCCGTTCTTTTCGCCATGATTGGATATCCTCCTATATGTTTCGCTTCCAATTAAAAAAGCGGATGGTTGACTAAATGGTTATTCGGCGCTGTAGACCAGCTTGCCGTCGCAGACGGTGGCCACGCATTTTCCCTGAACCTGCCAGCCGGCAAAGGGGGTGGACTTGCCCAGAGAAAGGAAGTCCGCCGGGTCAATGGTGTATTGGGCGTTTAAGTCCCACACCGTGTAGTCCGTGCCCAGGGGGATGGAGAACCGGCGGCGGGGATTGACGCACAGAAGCTCCACCAGCTGCTCCAAAGTGAGCACGCCGGGCCTCACCAGGTAGGTGTACAGCAGGGGGAAGGCGGTCTCAATGCCTACAATGCCGAAGATGCTCTTTTCCAGGCCCCGGCTCTTTTCCTCGGCGGAGTGGGGGGCGTGATCCGTGGCGATCATATCGATGGTGCCGTCCAAGACGCCGGCTACCAGGGCTTCCCGATCCTCCCGGCTTCGGATGGGCGGGTTCATTTTAAAGCGGCCGTCCTCTTCCAGCATGCTGTCGTCCATGAGCAGGTAGTGGGGGGCGGTCTCGCAGGTCACATCCAGGCCCTCACCCTTGGCCCGGCGGATCAGCTCCACGCTCTCCTTGGTGGAGATGTGGCACACGTGGTAGGCGCAGCCGGTCTGGCGCACCAGCTCTAAGTCCCGGGCGATCTGGCCCCATTCGCTTTCCGAGCAGATGCCCCGGTGGCCGTGACCTTTGGCGTAGTCTCCGTCGTGGATATAGCCGCCCCGGAGCAGGGTATTGTCCTCGCAGTGGGCCACGATGATCTTACCCAGGGCCTTGGCCCGAAGCATGGCGTCTTTCATCATGTCGGCGCTCTGCACCCCCCGGCCGTCGTCGGAAAAACCGGCCACATGGGGCGCCATGCCCTCCAGATCCGCCAGGATCTGCCCCTGCTCGCCCACGGTGATGGCCCCGTAGGGGTAGACGTGGATGCAGGCGGTTTCCTCGATGAGATCCAACTGGGGCTGCAGATGCTCTGCGCTGTCCGGAACCGGGTTCAGGTTGGGCATGGTGCATACGGCGGTGTAGCCGCCCCGGGCGGAGGCCCGGCTTCCCGAGAAGATCGTCTCCTTATAAGAAAATCCCGGCTCTCTGAAATGCACATGCACATCACAAAAGCCGGGAAAAAGAAAATACTGGGAGGAATCAAAACGGGAAAGAACAGAGGGAGAAATGGACGCGCCAGCCTGCTCAGCGAATACGGAGCCCAGAGAAGCGGTGATAACCTTTGCCTTGGTCAGCTGTGCCATAGTGTTCTCCTTTCGTTTTTGTTAAGACCTAAAAAAATGTCCTGCCGGAAAGCGGCAAGACGGTACTGCGGCGAGCCGCTGTGATTTATCCTTGGAATTATAGCATACCGGGAATCGTTTGTCAACAGAAAAAGTCAAAAAGAAAACGGGCCTTTTGTCGGGGGAGAAATGGGGGAAAATAGAAAAAATGCTTATCGTATTAACTCAGCAAGGCACAAGATGTAGCAACAGCTCTGGTCAAACGCAGGAACAACTGGTTTCCGGTGGTTCTTCGGTTGAAGCGGAAGCAGAACTCATCCATGTAGCTCTGCAATTCCGTCATTCTACCATGATAGGTTCCCATCAAAAAGGTTTTAAAGTTGCTGATAACGGTGTGAAGCCAGTGTAGATCACCGGCTTCGTAGATGCTGTAGTTCAACTCCACGCCATCTAGTCCCCGGTAGCTTCTGTATCCATCGCACTCGACCCTGGTTTTGTCCGCAAAGTATTCGTTCACAATCTGCTGTAAGGTTTTTCCTTTAATGTCCTCTACAACCTTCATCCGGGCAAACAGAGGGACACCGTTCTCCGCCTTGGATACAGCCACTACAACCTTTGCTTTGTCCGTTCCCCGACCTCTTTTTCCATTATGGGAAGGACCGCCGACATAGCAATCGTCCATCTCCACGATACCGGAAAGTTGGTAATTTGCATCTCTTTGCCCCATAGCGGCACGGATTCGCTTCAAAAGATACCATGCGGATTCATAACAGATTCCCAGGGTATTGCTCAGCTGAACAGCACAGATTCCGCGCTTATCTGTGACGCACAGATAAATGGCCCAGAACCAGATGGTCAGGGGAAGATGGGTGCGGTGCATGACCGTTCCGGCGGTAACGGAAGTCTGATGCCGACAGGAACGGCATTGGCAGGTTTTTCGCCCTCGGATAGGATAATACTCCGTGCAGCCGCATTTGGGACAAACGAAGCCCTTGGGAAACCGCTGACGGAACAGTTCCTCCCGACAGGCTGCCTCTGTATTGTACCGAGTCCGAAATTCTTTGAAGCTGATTGCTGCTGCCTTTGCCATGTTGAGATCCCCCATTTCTTTTCCTGGGGTTATGTTAGCATTTTATCTGTCCATTAAAACGGACTC
>CALWXR010000028.1 GCA_944385535.1 uncultured Oscillospiraceae bacterium | reverse complement strand
TTGTTCCGCCTTTTTCTGTGGGTATTCGACGCTATAGGGGCACTTTGTCTATTTTTTGAATTTGCTCATTTAGAGATTCCATAAAAATGGCGCTTTATGCGCAAATGAGCAGGCCTTAGGACCTGCTCATTTCCTGCTTTGTATATGTGCTTCTTTTGCCGTTTTTTCAGACCCCCAATTTTTGGCCCACGATTTCTTTTTGCTCGTTTGTAGGTTCCCAATCAAACTGAATTTCCACGATCACATGGTCATAACAAAGCAGATATGTGCTGCGAGGGCCGTATTCAGGGTCATTCAGTTGATAAGCATCGCTGCACCCCCAGGGCTCAGCAGGTACCCTTTGATAGGTTTGAACCATAGTCTCATGGGTATTCCCCGGTTTCTCAAGCAGCTGATTTTTGCACAGATCATAAAGGAATGGCAGTTTTACCACAATCATGGTGTATTCCAGGGTGGGGATCCTTGCGAAATCATCCGCATCGTAGCGTGGGCGCTGCTGAAAATCCAGTTTCCCCAGCAGGAGGGATTCATCACCGCTTTGCTGCCGGGTATATCCGTCAAATTCAACATCTGTTAAATCTTCGATGGTAAGGGGAAGCTCGTCGTGATGAATTACCCAAGTCATTCCCCTATGCGTGTAGGTTTCTTCGTCAGCGGAAGCGAAGAATCCGTTTTGAGAGAGCCGAAGGGTTCCGAACGTAATCAAGCCCATCAAAACAAAGGTTAGAATAAAACTGGAGGCGATTGTCACAGCCCGATTGATCTCTTTGGACGCTTTTCTCCGCTTTAAATATTCCTTTACGCCGTTTACAAGCATATACACAAGCGGATATATCAGGCACATCAGAAAGACCAGCCACCTTCTTAACGGGTCGCCGGAGAAAAGCGTATTTACCAGATAATACCCACCGCTGATTATGAGCGCGATCAGCACGGCTTTTTGCGCGTTGGATGTGTCCGGCGGATTCAGAAACGCGCCCATGGCAGCGGCTTTCCTGGCCCGGCTGTACCAACCGAAATAGCACGCCAATTCCACAAGACACAGCGCCATGCATAGGGGAAAGCAAAAACCGGCAAACAGCCGCGTAGGATTTGCCAACAGTCCGATGGGGTCCCCCAGCAAACCGGATACAAACATTACGCCCTGAAGAATGGAGATTCCGAGCAGTACAAAATACGCGGGAAGAAAACTCTTTTTCGCGGACGCGTGAATGGCTTCCAGCTCCAGCTTTGGTTCTGTTTCGATGGGTGTGGGATTTTCCCGTTCATTATAAAAGATTTGGAGCTGGGCAGAGGCGCAGGCCAGTTCCCATCCGGTGTGGGCGCAGAAATCATGAAACGTTTTCTGCTCCTCCGACGGCTCCGGATCAAACTCCGAAGCTTTCGGATAATAGGAAACCGCAAACCGTATCTTCTTTGGCTCGATAGGCCGATAAATCCATCCAAAATTGGTAAGCTTCTCGATCATCCACCCTTTTTGCGCTATTTTCTCCAGGTGGTCGCGGATGCCGTTCTGATTGAAAAACGAAAAAATCTCAATGCGGCGTTTTGTGTCATTCATCGGGCGTCCTCCTTCCCCATGATTGCGTAATAATCCGATAACTGGGCTTCGATACGGACGCGCTCTTTCTCCAATATATCCAGCCCTTTATCCGTAAGAATATAGCTTCGGCGGCGGCCTTCTGCTTTGGTCTGCCGAATCATCCCAGCTTCTAAAAACTGTTCCAACAGGGTGTAGAGCGTTCCGGAGCCAATATTCAAACGCCGATGGGTCATTGCCGGAACGCGATCCAGAATGTCCGTTCCGCAGCACTCGTCTTTTAAGCAAAGCAGGGCGTAGAACATCTGCTCGGTCAGCGTTTGGAATTTTACTCTTGCCAGAGGGATCACCACCTATTCTCGATAATCGAGTATCTGTAATGATTATATACTCGATATTCGAGAATGTCAATGGGTGTTTGAAGAAAGATGCAAGCAGCGCTGCGCCCGGGCAAGCGGCTTTGGGCTTCAATACAACGGGAACGGGTTCGAAGGGGGGCGTGTTTCCCCGTCTCGCATTAAAAAAGCAGCTACCCATCGGGTAACTGCTAAAATGGGGGTTATCCATAATCGGACATCCGGGATGTTTTTACGCTGCGCCCAGGTATTCTTCCAGGCACAAGCCGGAAAACTGCATGTCCAGGGACACGGCGGGGCCTACGTACCGGAAATGCCAGGGCTCGTCGATGATGCCGGTGATGGCTTCCTTTTCCTCGGTGTAGCGGACGATGAAGCCGTATTCCCAGCAGTGCTCTGTCAGCCAGGGGATGGCTTCGTCCCCCAGCAGATCTACCGCCAGCCCTAAGTGATGCTCGCTGGTGCCGGGAATGGCCACGGTTTCCAAAGCTTTCTCATAAGCTTCGTCATAGCTCAGGTCAAAGTCTTCCATATGCTCCTGGGTGCGGGTCTCCAGAATGAGGGTCTGCTGCTTTTTTGTGCGGTAGCCGGAGTTGAAGATATATTCGATCCCGGCCTCGCTGCAGTCGGAGAGCATCTGCATCAGGGCGTCATAGCACCGCCGGTCCACCTGGTGCCAGTCCACCACGGTGACCAGATCCAGTTCGTAATAGCTGGGCACCGGATGGTCCCGGTTTACCAGGATCACCTCAATGCCCTGGGGGGTGAAATAGTGGGTTTCTCCGTCGATCTCCACCGGGCCGATGGCGGCGGAGCCGTCGTCCTGGAGATAATACATGTATTCTCCCTCCTGGTGCCAGCCGGTCTGCATCAGGCCCTCTTCGTCAAAGAAGTAGAGCTTCTCTTCGATCTCCTGCCAGCAATCCAGGACCATGGGGCCGTCGGCACGGTAATAGCGGCGGCCTTCCTCGGTATCCAGCCAGCCGGTGTGCATCACACCCTGGTCGGAGAACAGGTATTGTTCCTCCTGGATGGTGGCCGCTCCGGTGACCATGGGGCCGTCCTCTTGGAAATAGTAGGTGCTGTCTTCAATCTGGGTGAATCCGGCGGCCATCACGCCGCTGTCGTCAAAATAGTAGCGGTTTTCTCCGATGTCCGCGAAGCCGGTGACGTTTGCGCCGTCCTCCTGAAAATAGTAGGTGCTGCCGTCAATGTCGGTAAAACCGGTCTGCATGATACCGCTGCCGTCAAAATAGTAGCGGCTGCCTTCGATCTCCTGCCAGCCGGTCTGCATCACGCCGTTGCTGCCGAAATAATAGGTTGTCTCCCCGCCGGCGGCCAGGGACACGGTGGGGCCGGCGTCGGATGGGGCCGAGGCGCTTTCCCGGAGCCAGCCGGTGTGGGGAATGCCGCCCTCCAGAAAGAAGTAGCGCTGGCCGTCCACATCCAGCCAGCCGGACACCGGCTGGGCGTGAAAGTCCCGGTAGTAGCGGACCCCGTCTTTTTCCACCCAGCCGCTGCGGTCTACGTGGGAGTCATACCACAGCCAGGTGGCGCTGCCCAGAAATGTCATGGCCAGAATAAAGGCCGCCACGGCCATGATCCGATATTGTTTTTTGCTCATTTACATCTCTCCCGGGAATCATGGAAACGCAAAGGAAGCCGGCAAGCGCGCGGGCAAAGGAGGCCCCGCCGACGGTTTGGGCGGGGAACCACCTGGCATGCATCCGCAGGCGAACCATTCCCTTTTCTTAAAAACTTCCTGCATTTTACCATGTTTCCCCCAAAAAAGCAAGCTGAGTCGGGACAGGGGGGAAAATTTGAAGGAAACTTTAACCTTTGGGCGGGAGTGTTGCTTTTTTTCTTAAAATATGCTATGATGCAACAAGATATCAATTGCGTTCATCTATGGGAGGTATACTGCCGTGAGTGTAAAAAAGAAGGTACTGTGTATTGTCATTGCCATTGTTGTGGTGTTTTCCCTGGCAGTGGCGGCGGGTTTCGGATTTGCATGGTACCAAAACAACCATATTTTTGTGGAGGGGGAAGCCTATCCCATCCACGCGGAGAGCCTGGACCTTCGGGGGGAGGACATCTCCTTTGACCATTATGATACGGTCCATACCCAGCTTCCTTATTGTGAGATCTTATGGGACGTGCCCTTTCAGAATGGGAAGTATTCCAGCGATACGCAGACCATCAGCGTTACCAGCCTGACCGCGGAGGACGTGGAGATCCTGCTGAACTATTTCCCGGATCTGACCGCTCTGAACGCGGTGGGCTGCCATGATTATGAAATGCTGGAGATCTTCCAGACCCAGCGGACGGATTGCCAGGTCACCTATGAGGTGGATCTGGGAGGGAAAGCGGTGGCCAACGATATCGGGGAACTGACCCTGGAGGTGGGTGAGTATGATTATGAGACCCTGATAACCAATCTGCAATTCCTTCCCCAGCTGCAAAGCCTGACCCTGCGGATGCCGGAGCTTTCCCTGGAGCAGGTCGAACAGCTGAAGCAGACCTATTCGGAAATGGCCGTTTCCTGTACGGTGGAACTGCTGGGCCAGGAGTACGATACCGAGACCACCCAGCTGGATCTGTCGGCGCTGACTTCTGCGGACGTGGAAGCCGCGGCGGAGAAGCTGGCCATGCTGCCGGGACTGACCACCGTGGAGCTGGCAGACGCCCAGGGAGCCAGCCAGCTGACTATGGAAGAAGCCAAGCTTTTGATGGACGCCGCGCCTCAGGCATCCTTCCACTATGTGTTCGACTTCTACGGCGAAACGGTTTCCACCACCGATGAAGAGGTTTATATTAAGGATCAGGAAATTGGAGACGAAGGCGCGGATCAGGTAAGGCTGGCGCTGGATATGATGGAAAACTGCCGGCGCTTTGTTCTGGACAACTGCCAGATCTCCGATGAAACCATGGCCCAGATCCGGGAGGAATACCGGGAAAAGACAAAGGTGGTCTGGCGGGTCAGCTTCGGCAAGGGCAGCGCCCTGACGGATGTGGAAGTTATCTACGCCGCTTTTGACCTGCGGGACAGCAATGTGGCCGGTCTATACTACTGCGAGGACGCCAGGTTTATTGATATGGGCCACAACGAGTGGCTGACCACCGCGGAATTCGTGTCCGGTATGAAGAGCCTGGAGTACGTGATCCTCTCCGGATCTTTGGTGAAGGATCTGACTCCCTTCTCCAACTGCGCCAATCTGAAGCTGCTGGAGATCGCCTTCTGTGAACAGGTGGAGGATCTGACCCCCCTGGCCCAGTGTAAGAATTTGCAGATGCTGAACATCAGCAACACCCATGTGAAGGATCTGTCCCCTCTGGACGAGCTGGATATGACCTACCTGTGCGCCCGTCTGAACCCCAATGGCGGCAGCCGGATCCCCAGTGACGAGCAGACCCGCTTCCAGGAGCAGCACCCCGACTGCTGGTCCAGCTTCACCGGCTCCCAGCCCTACGGCAGCGGCTGGCGGTATGACGAAGATCAGATTACGCCGCTGCCCCATTATTCCCTGATGGCCACGGCCTTCCAGTACCCCGATCCCCCCTTCAATACCGGTTGGTATTTGGCGGATGTGGGTATTGAATTGGAGGATCTGTCTACGGAGACAGCCCAGGAGGACAGCGCCGAGCCCACGGAGGAAACTCAGCCTGAGGAAACCCAGCCTGAGGAAACCGAAGCATCCCAGGAAAACAGCCAGACCGACGATCAGTAATAATCCCGGAAAGGAGATTGTATTATGAATCGACCCACCCACACAGACAAAGCCCCTGCCGCAATCGGCCCTTACTCCCAGGCGGTTCAGGCGGGAAATCTGCTGTTCGTTTCCGGGCAGCTGCCCATTGACCCTGCCACCGGTGCCTTCGCGGGAGAGGACATTGCTTCCCAGACCCGCCAGTCTCTGACCAATGTGAAAAACATTCTGGAAGCGGCGGGCTATTCCTGCGCAGATGTGGTGAAAACCACGGTGCTGTTGGCGAACATCCAGGACTTTGCCGCCATGAACAGCGTGTACAGTGAGTTCTTTGAGGAAAACTGCCCCGCCCGGGCGGCCTTCGCCGTAAAGGATATTCCCAAAGGCGCGCTGGTGGAGATTGAAGCCATCGCCTGCAAATAAGAACCATCCATCCCCGGCCAGCTGGCCGGGGATTTTCTTTTGGGACAGGGGAAGGCCCTTCCTTTTTCCCGGGAAATATGGTATACTGATACTATTTCTTGATGAAAGTATTTAACTTTCCTCTAAATGAGCAAATTCAGATTATGTACAACTTGCAGATAAAGGAAGCAGCCAAAGGCCCCCCTTGTGTAAAGGGGGCAGTCACGGCCAAGCCGTGACTGGGGGATTGACGCGGCAGGGCGCTTCCCTTTTCGCCGAAGTGCGGGCGAATTCGCAGCATTTCACTGCACAATCCCTCAGGCCCTACAGGCCAGCTCCCTTTACACTTTTGGAGCCTTGGGAGCTCCCGCTCCAGTGCAATTCCCAAATTGTGCATTCTTCAAATCTGCTTTAAAAGAGAATCCGTATGATCGAACTATAAAATACAAAGGAGAACATCCCCCTATGACGCTGGAACAGCTGAAAGAGAAATTGAACGAACAACGCTATATTTACGATGATGCCATGGCTACGGTGCTGTATGTGGCGCTGCTGCTGGGGCGGCCTCTGCTGATCGAAGGGGCGGCGGGCGTGGGAAAGACGGAGATCGCCAAGGTCATGGCCGCTGCCCTGGACCGGGAGCTGGTGCGCTTGCAGTGCTATGAGGGGCTGGATGAAAGCAAGGCCCTGTACGAGTGGAACTACCAGAAGCAGCTGCTCTCCATCCAGGTGAATATGAACGCCCAGGATAAGGACGCCCTGACCCGCTCCCTGTTCAGCGACGAGTATTTGCTGGAACGGCCGCTGCTCAAGTCCATCCGGTCAGAAAAGCCGGTGGTGCTGCTTATCGACGAGATTGACAAGGCGGACGAAGAATTTGAGGCCTTCCTGCTGGAGCTGCTGTCGGAAATGCAGGTGTCCATTCCCGAGGTGGGCACGGTGAAGGCCAATTCCATCCCCTTTGTGGTGCTCACCTCCAACCGGGCAAGGCCCCTAAGCGAGGCCCTGCGGCGGCGGTGCGCCTACCTGTATATCGAATATCCGGATATGGACAAGGAGCTGGCGATCCTCCGGGCCAAGCTTCCTCACGTGGATGACAGGCTGTGCGTCCAGGTGGCTCTGGCGGTGCAGAAGCTTCGGGCCAGTGACACCATTCTGAAAAAGCCCTCCATCGCCGAAACCCTGGACTGGGCGGCGGCTCTGGAAGCCCTGGGGATCCGGGAATTGACCCCCGACGCCATTCGCCAGACCGCGGGGTTTGTGCTGAAAAACAACGAGGATCTGGACACCCTGGAGCCGGAAACCGCCCTCCGGGCCCACAGCTGCGGCTGTGAAGGACACTGCCATGGCTGAGCCGTCGGTATACTTAGAAAAGCTGTCCGCCTTCTCCCGGATGCTTCGGCTGGAAGGGCTGGCGGTGAGCCCCAAGGAGACGGAGGACGCAGCCCGGGTGCTCATTTCCCTGGGCATGGTGGATCGGGAACCGGTGAAGACCGGTCTGCGCACGGTGTTCGCCAAGACCCGGGAGGAACAGATTACCTTTGATAGGGTGTTTGACAGCTTCTTCATTTCGGAGGAGCGGATGCGCCGCCAGGCGAAGGAGCAGATGGAGCGGGAACAGGAGCTTCAGCAGCGCCGCCGGGAGGCGGAGGAAGAGCTGCGGCTGAACGGCCAGCCTATGGATCTGAGCGAGCAGCAGCGGGAGACTTACGCCGCCATGCCGGAGGAAGCCCGGCAGCGGCTCCGGTCCTTCCTGGAGAAATATAGGGATTCCTCCCAACGCAATCCCCGGCTTTACAGCGAGTTTATCCACTCCGTGTTTGCCAAGACCATCTTAGAGCAGCAGCTGCTCATGGAAAATGCCGGGCTTGGAGGGCAGGAGGCGGATCCGGACATTGGTATCTACTACCGAAGCCTGACGGAGATTTCCGACGGGGAAATCCCCAAGGCCATTGCCATTTTACAATCCGCCGCCCGGCAGCTCAGCGGCGAGATGTCCGCCAGGAAGAAGGCGGGAGGCCATATGGGCAAGCTGGATTTCCGGAAAACCATTCGAAAGGGCCTGGAGACAGGCGGCAGCTTCTACCGGCTGAAATATAAGCGCAGGCGGGGCAGACGCAGCTATCTGGTGCTGCTGTGCGACGTATCCGGATCCATGGTGCAGTTTTCGGAATTTGCCCTGCGGTTCATCCAGTCGCTGAACCAGGTGTCGGAAAGCTCCCGGGTGTTTCTTTTCTCCGAGGCCATGGTGGAGGCGGATGCCTTTCAGCTGCAAAATATGGATTCCTTCCGGGGCTATGTCCGTTCCTCCGGCATCTATGGCCGGGGGACGGATCTGGGTTCCGCCCTGGAGCGGCTGTGCCGGGAGCAGCCGGCGGTTCTCACCCCGGGAGCCACCCTGCTGATTTTGTCGGATACCAAGACCATTGACCAGCCGAGAGCGGCGGCGGCGCTGGGGCAGGCAAAGCGTTTATCCGGCCGGGTGCTGTGGCTCAATCCCATCCCGGAGAATAAGTGGCAGTACCTGCGCAGCGTGCAGACGATGGCGGCGGTATGCCCCATGGTGCCCTGCTCCAATCTGCGGGAGCTGAGCGCCGCCTGCCGGAAGCTGCGGCTGGATTGAGAGGATGGTATTTCACAAGAAAGGGAAAGTTTTTTTGTATATTTTGTCATTTCCCTGTTGACATTTGTGGGTGCGGGGTGATATAGTAGGACAATCAAGTACCTAGCACACGCACAAATGTGCGCGGAATACAAAACAAAGGAGAGAATAAGATGATGAAAAAGACCATTGCCTTTCTTCTGGCGCTGATGATGGCGCTGAGCATGGCTGCCTGCGGCGCCAGCGGCCAGCAGGAGACGACCGGCCAGACAGCCGCTGTCACCGAAGAAACCCAGGCCCCTGCTGGTGAAGAGACCCAGGCTCCTGCGGAAGAAACCCAGGCGTCCGCGGATCAGGTTTACACCGTGGGCATTTGCCAGCTGGTTACCCATGACGCTCTGGACGCGGCTACCCAGGGCTTCCAGGACGCGCTGGTGGAGATTCTGGGAGAGGACAGGGTAACATTCGATCTGCAGAACGCAGCCGGTGATTCCAACACCTGCGCCACCATCGCCAACGGCTTTGTCTCCGCGGAAGTGGATCTGATCATGGCCAACGCCACGCCCGCCCTCCAGGCCGCCTCCGCCGCCACCGCCGACATCCCCATTCTGGGCACCTCCGTCACCGAGTACGGCGTGGCCATGGGCATTGAGAATTTCTCTGGCACCGTGGGCGGCAACGTCTCCGGCACCTCCGACCTGGCGCCGCTGACCGAGCAGGCGGATATGCTCCAGACCTGGTTCCCCGACGCAAAAACCGTGGGATTGCTGTACTGCTCCGGCGAGGCCAACTCCAAGTACCAGGTGGACACCGTCCAGGCGCTGCTGGAGGAGAAGGGCTATGAATGCAAGCAGTTCGCCTTTGTGGACTCCAACGACATGCCTGCCGTTGCCCAGGAGGCCTGCGACTATTCCGATGTGCTCTACCTGCCTACGGACAACGCGGTAGCCTCCGGCACCGATATCGTTGACGCCATCTGCCGTCCTGCCGGCGTGCCCATCATTGCCGGTGAAGAGGGCATCTGCGCCGGCTGCGGCGTGGCCACCCTGTCCATCAGCTACTACGACCTGGGCTATGCCACCGGCGAAATGGCAGCCCAGATCCTGACCGGTGAGGCGGACATCTCCACCATGCCGGTAGGCTACGCCGGGGAAGTGACCCCCAAGTACAACCCGGAGATCTGCGAAGAGCTGGGTCTGACCGTTCCCGAGGGCTACGTGGCCATCGGCTGATTCCCCAAAGATCCTGGGGGTGCTGCTGAAACAGCGGCACCCCCAAATCCTGCGAAGGGGACGTTTTTCAATTACAGAGCGGAGGCATGCCGGCGAAGGGGTTTCCGTGGGTATGCCCCTGCTCTGTAACCATTATAGATTCGGAGGATGTTCTGAATGACAAGCTTTATCAACGCTCTGCCCGGAGCCGTCTCCCAGGGCCTGATCTGGGGCATTATGGCCATCGGCCTGTACATTACCTATCGGATATTAAACCTGTCGGACCTGACCGTGGACGGCTCCTTCTGCACCGGCGGCGTGGTCTGCGTTATGCTTATGGTCAACGGCTGGAACGTGTGGGCCGCCATGCTGGGGGCTTTCCTGGCGGGAGCCGTGACCGGTCTGGTCACCGGGTTCTTCCATACCAAGTGCGGCATCCCGGCGATCCTGTCCGGCATTCTCACCCAGCTGGGGCTGTGGTCGGTGAACCTGGCGATCATGGGGATGAAGGCAAATACCGCCCTGAATGTGAATAAATATGACCTGCTGGTATCCTTGCGGTATTTGCAGGATGTGAATAAGGGCACCCGGCCTTTTTATCAGCATCCCATTTTTGTAGTGGGCCTGGTCACCGCCGGAGTCATCGGGGTGATGTACTGGTTCTTCGGCACAGAGCGGGGCTGCTCCATTCGGGCCACCGGCGCCAATGAAAATATGGCCCGGGCCCAGGGCATCAACACCAATGTGAACAAGGTGCTGGGTCTGGCCCTGGCCAACGGACTGGTGGCCTTTTCCGGGGCCCTGCTCTGCCAGTACCAGTCCTACGCGGAGATCAACATGGGCCGGGGCGCCATTGTCATCGGCCTGGCGGCCATCATCATCGGCGAGGTTGCCTTCGGTCACTTCTTCCGGAACTTTGCCCTGAAGCTGATGTCGGTGAGCCTTGGAGCCATCGTGTACTATATTGTCATCCAGGCGGTGATCAGCCTGCTGAAGATCGACAGCAACTATTTGAAGCTCATTTCCGCTTTGATCGTGGCATTTTTCCTGGCTATGCCCTACTGGAAGCAGCAGTATTTCCGCAAGAAAAAAACAGCTGTTAAGAAGGAGGACTGAGCTATGCTGAAGATTCAAAATGTAAAGAAAACCTTCAACCCCGGAACCGTCAATGAAAAGGTGGCTCTGAACGGGCTGAACCTGCACCTGAAGGAAGGGGAATTCGTCACCGTCATCGGCGGCAACGGCGCGGGCAAGTCCACCATGCTCAACGCTGTGGCTGGGGTCTGGGGCGTAGATGAAGGGGTCATTACCATTGGCGGGGTGGATGTCACCAACCTGCCGGAATACCAGCGGGCCAAGTACATCGGCCGGGTGTTCCAGGATCCCATGATGGGCACCGCCGCCACCATGCAGATTGAAGAGAATCTGGCTCTGGCCGCCCGCCGGGGACAGCCCCGGACACTGCGCAAGGGCATTACCAAGGCGGAACGGGAAGCGTACATGGACCAGCTGAAGATCCTGGATCTGGGGCTGGAAAACCGAATGACCGCCAAGGTGGGACTGCTTTCCGGCGGCCAGCGTCAGGCGCTGACCCTGCTGATGGCCACATTGCGAAAGCCCAAGCTGCTGCTTCTGGACGAGCACACCGCTGCCCTGGATCCCAAAACCGCCGCCAAGGTTCTTGAGGCCACGCAAAAGATCGTGGAGAAGGATCATCTGACCACCATGATGATTACCCACAATATGCGCGACGCCATTGCCTACGGGGATCGGCTGATCATGATGTACGATGGGCATATCGTGGTGGATATCTCCGGCAAGGAGAAGAAAAACCTGACCGTGGAGCAACTGCTGAACCTGTTCAGCCAGGCCTCCGGCTCCGACGAAGCCGACGATAAGCTGCTGCTTTCCTAAGGCATCTCTGAATAAATCGTCTTCGGCTGAATGCCGGATCTTTTGCCCCATCCGTGCAGTTCAAAAAATGGGAAATACATCCAGTATTCCACCACTTTTTGAACTTTCGGCTGGGACAAAATCTCTCGGCATCGGCTCTTGCCGATTTCATCAGAGCTTCCTTTAAATACCCCCGGGGCGTGCCGGAAGGCATGCCCCGGCATTTTGAAGATGGGAGGAACTATGAAGCAAAGGGATTTTCTGAAAATTCTTTCCGTGGCGGAGAAGCTCAAATGCAATACCCGCCACTGTTATACCTCCACCGGCCGCCATGAGAGCGTGGCGGAGCACAGCTGGCGGCTTGCCCTGATGGCGATGCTGCTGACGCCGGAGTTTCCCCACGCGGATATGGACAAGGTGATCCGCATGTGCCTGATCCATGACCTGGGGGAGGCGTTTACCGGAGACATTCCTTCCTTTCAGAAAACGGCGGAGGACACCCGGAAGGAGGACGCTTTGTTCGACGCCTGGGTAGACACCCTGCCGGAGCCGACCCGGGGGGAATTTGCCGCTTTGCTTTCGGAAATGAACGCACTGGAAACCCAGGAGGCCAAAATCTACAAGGCTCTGGACAAGATGGAGGCGGTGATCCAGCACAATGAGTCGGATATTTCTACCTGGCTGCCTCTGGAATATGAGCTGCAGCTGGTTTACGGGGCGGAAAACGTGGCATTTCATCCCTGGCTGAGGGAGCTGAAGGCCCAGGTGAACGATTGGACCAGAAGGAAAATCCGGGAACAGACCCCGTAAGGAACTTCGCCGTGGTGAAAACCACGGCGGCAGGCTGTCGAGAAAGTAAGTTTCCGGGTAGAAGCTTATAAACAAGCGCCGCGCCAAAGCCTCCGAAGTGCAAAGGGAGGTGGGCAGGCGAAGCCTGCTCGGAGGGATTGAAGCGGCAGAATGTTCTCTCTTTGCCGGAGCGCGGGCGAATTCGCACATTGTACCGCACAATCCCCCAGTCACGGCTTAGCCGTGACAGCTCGCTGCGGCGAGCCCGGTCGCGGCTCTGACTGCCCACTTACGCTGTCATTCACTACCGCGACTGCGCTTCGCTTACCCTTTGCACAAGGGGGCCTTTGGCGCTGTAAGCGCCAGAAGCTTTTTCAACACTCTGCCGCCGTGGTGAAAACCGCGGCGGGTTTTTTAGGCCAAACAGCAAAACGCAAGGTTTTCTTAAGAATTCCCGGTGGGAATTAGCGGTTTCATGAATTGACAAGAAATGCGTTGCCCTGTATAATAATCTGTGCTGAATTTGGCGGCAATGGGGGAGATCCCTGTGAACCGCCCTTTTTCCCGTTTTTGGGATGGATGGACTTGATTTTGAGGTGAATGTATGAAACCAGCCAATATTTTTTCCGGATTCTTTGCAGTGCTGGGTTTGGTGCTGATGGTGGGGACGATCCTTTTGTGCCTGCTTTCCTTAAACGCCGAACCCCGGCTGGTGGAAACCCCTGAGGAAGCCCAGACCCTTTCGGAGGAGCTGATGGAGGCTCTGTGCGCCGGCGACTATGAGGCCGCTTCCGCCATGATCTACGGTCAGCCGGAGCTGGGCGGCACCCAGGAAAGCGACGACCCGGTGAGCATTGCTCTGTGGTCCGCCTTCCAGGACAGCCTGAGCTATGAATTTAACGGCCCCTGCTACGCGACCGACGAGGGGATCGCCCGGGATGTGACGGTGACGGCCCTGAATATTTCCTCGGTGACCGATACCCTGGCCCAGCGGACGGAAACGCTGGTGGCCGAGCAGATGCAGAAGGAAGCGGACGCCATGCCCAAGGATGAAAACCGGCCCACTGCCTACCAGAAGGAGCCTGAGCCGGACGTGGAGGACGTGGAGCAGGCCCTTGCCCAGGCCGTGGAACAGGCTCTGGCGGAGGACGCGGTGATGAATACCTGGAACGCCACCCTGAACCTGATCTGTCAGGACGGCCAGTGGTGGGCGGTGCCGGATCAGGCGCTGCTTCAGGCCATTTCCGGCGCCGCGTAAGGAGGAACCTATGAGTTATCAGCCGAAATATATTAAGAAATCCCAGCGGCGGGGACCGGGGGCGGTGATGGCGGATGTGCTCGTCACGCCGGTGGCTCTGGCGCTGACTGTCGTGCTGCTGTGGCAGATGGTGGGCAATATCGGCGGGAGCAAGCCGTCGGACAAGAACAGAACCGCCGATATGGCCATTGCCCAGGAATTTGACAGCCAGATTTCTGCCCAGGCGGACAGCATTCGCAAAACGATTCTGGATGTGGAAGGATCCGAGGAAATCCCGGAAGAAACCACCCCCCAGAAGGTGATCTACGAGATCCCCGCCGACGCCCAGGTGGCCCCGGAGCCTAACCAGGAGCTGTTCGGAAAAACCGACGATCCCACCACATTGGACTGGCTGCTGGAGGACGCGGCATTTATCATGGACGGCCAGGAGATGTTCTTTAATACCGATGTGCAGCTGTTTGAGGGCAGCACGGTGAACTATTATCTGGACGATACCATCTTTGCCATCACCTGGAAAGAGGTGCGGGACGAGACGGTGTATACCTTCTCTGAGGTGAAGGTCAACCATCCTTCCCAGTTTCGCCGGCATCTGGCCGGAGGTGAGTTCGGTTCCGCCGAACAGTTGTATACCACGGAAATGGCATCCAGCGTCAACGCGGTGGTGGCCTCCTCCGGCGACTTCTACCGGCACCGGTCCTTCGGTATCTGCGTGTATGAAGGCAAGGTCCGAAGAGTGGACGGCCTTTACGCGGAGACCTGCTTTATCGACAGCAACGGCGACATGCACTTTGCCTACGGCGGGGACATTCTCTCCAGCAGCGTGGCCCAGGAGTATGTGGACGAAAATGACATCCAGTTCAGCCTGTGCTTCGGCCCCATCCTGGTGGACAACTATGAGATTGTAGAGCACGACTGGTACGGCGTAGGCGAGATTGGGGACAGCTATGCCCGGGCGGCCCTGTGCCAGCTGGGAGATCTGCATTATGTTGTGGCTACCGCCAACACCGAAGGCGCCTACGGCAAGGTGCCCAATGTGGCCCAGTTCGCTGAGCAGATCGCCACCACCGGCTGCCGCATGGCCTACTGCCTGGACGGCGGTCAGACCGCCGCCATCGTCATGAACGACGAGCTGATCAACCGGCCGGTATACGGCGAGCAGAGAAAGATCAGCGATATCATCTACTTCGCCACATCCATTCCGGAAGGAGCGTGACCCTATGGAAAAAATCGCTTTTATCGTGGGGGAAACCTATATCTATTGGAGCGGTGTGGTGCTGGCGCTGGCTTCCGCGGTGGCCATCTGCTTCTTCCTTTCCCTGTATCTGGCCAAGGGAGGAAGCGCCGCTTCCGGCTTCGGCCTGATCCCTCTGGCAATGGTGCTGTCGGTGCTGTTTGCCCGGTTTGTCCACTGGTACTGCCGGACGGACAGCTATGAAAGCTTTGCTTCCGCCATGACGGACTATTCCTCCGGCGGCTATGCCCTGATCGGCGTGTTCGCCGGGTGCGCCCTGGCCGCAGCCCTGCTGCGGCTGGTTAGGCTTCACCACAATCTGCCCCGGATGCTGGACTGCCTGTGCGTCGCCGGAGCGGCGGGCATTGCCGTGGGGCGGCTGGCTTCCTTCTTTAACTCCTCCGACCGGGGCCAGGTGATGGAGAATCTGACCTTCCTGCCCTTTGCCTACCCGGTGACCAACACGGTCTCCGGCGCTACGGAATACCGCCTGGCCACCTTCCTGATCCAGGCGGCGGTTGCCCTGGTGCTGTTCATCCTGCTGGCCCGGTTCTATCTGAAAAAGGCCCCCAGAGACGGGGATGTGACATTGATCTTTCTGATGTGCTACGGCGCCTCCCAGGTGGTGCTGGACAGCACCCGGTACGACAAGCTGTTCTTCCGGAGCAACGGTTTTGTCAGTGTGGTGCAGGTATTCAGCGCCATTGGCCTGGTTCTGGCTGTGGTGGTGTTCTCCGTTCGGATGGTAAAAAAACGAGGCTTCCGGGCCTGGAATGTACTGGCCTGGCTGGCCATTCTGGCTCTGATCGGCGGCGCCGGTTTCATGGAATGGTTCGTTCAGCGCCATGGCAGCATGGGCCTGTTCTCCTACAGCATTATGAGTCTGTGTCTGGGAGGCGTCTCGGCCCTGACGCTGCTGATCCGTGCCATGTCCATGGGAGGGGAGAAGCGAGGCCGCAAGCCCAGACCCCGCGCTGCCCGTCAGCCGGCGCGCCGGTGATAGAACCAAAAGGAATTAAAAATGCCGTGGCAGCTATGCCACGGCATTTTTATGGAAACAATTGGAAAAGGGGCGGGCTGTATAGGTGAGCAAAAGCCGGGAGAAAAGGCGGCTTTTTTTCTACATCCCGGCAGTTGACAAAAGCCGCCCGGGCCATGTATACTACACTTATACTGGCATACTAGGGCAAAAAACTGTTTTGTAATATAAGGAGGCAGCTTATGACATCCCAGGAAAAAAAACAGCTGGAGGGAATGGCCTGCAAAGTGCGCATGGGCGTCATTGAGAGCACCCATGCCGCCAAGTGCGGCCATCCCGGCGGCAGCTTGTCCGCAGCGGATATGTTCACCTATCTGTATTTCCGGGAGCTGAATGTAGACCCCAAGAATCCCAAATGGGAGGATCGGGACCGCTTCGTGCTCAGTAAGGGCCACACCGCCCCCGGTCTGTACGCCGCGCTGGCGAACCGGGGCTTCTTCCCGGTGGAGGATCTGGTGACGCTGCGCAAGGCCGGAAGCTATCTCCAGGGCCACCCCAATATGAACTCCGTTCCCGGCGTGGACATGTCCACCGGAAGCCTGGGTCAGGGCATCTCCTGCGCCTGCGGCATGGCTCTGTCCGGAAAGCTGCGGAAGAAGGACTACCGGGTTTACACCCTGCTGGGCGACGGTGAGATCCAGGAGGGACAGGTGTGGGAGGCCTGCATGCTGGCGGCTCACTACCATCTGGACAACCTGGTGGTTATCGTGGACAACAACGGCCTGCAGATCGACGGCGAGGTGGCCAAGGTTATGAGCCCCTACCCCATAGATGAGAAGCTGGCGGCTTTCGGCTTCCACGTGCAGACCATTGACGGACATGACTTTGAGGCGATTGAGGCGGCGCTGAATACCGCCAGAACCGTGAAGGGCCGTCCCAGCGCCATTGTGATGAAAACGGTGAAGGGCAAGGGCGTTTCCTTTATGGAAAACAATGCGGGCTGGCACGGCGTGGCCCCCAACGATGGGCAGTACGACCAGGCAATGGCGGAACTGAAGGCCCGGCTTACCGAAGTGGAGGGTATGTGATATGGCAGAAGTGAAGAAAATGGCTACCCGGGACGGCTATGGCAAGGGCTTGGTTGCCCTGGGGGCGGAGCATGAGGATGTGGTGGTTCTGGACGCGGATCTGGCCGGCTCCACCAAAACCGGTATGTTCGCCAAGGCGTATCCGGAGCGGCATTTCAACTGCGGCATCGCGGAGGGAAATATGATGAGCGTGGCGGCGGGGCTGGCAGCCACCGGCCTGACCCCCTTTGCCTCCAGCTTTGCCATGTTCGCCTCCGGCCGTGCTTATGAGCAGATCCGCAACTCCATCGGCTATCCGGCGCTGAACGTGAAGATCGGCGCGTCCCACGGCGGCATGTCCGTAGGTGAGGACGGGGCCAGCCACCAGTGCTGCGAGGACTTTGCCCTGATGCGCTCCATCCCCGGCATGGTGGTCATCTGTCCTGCCGACGGCGTGGAGGCGGAGGCTGCT
The DNA here is from genome assembly GCA_944385535.1 of uncultured Oscillospiraceae bacterium. Taxonomy (GTDB): domain Bacteria; phylum Bacillota; class Clostridia; order Oscillospirales; family Oscillospiraceae; genus Faecousia. The sequence goes on along the minus strand of CALWXR010000028.1, from coordinate 21,801 downwards.
GTGAAGGCCGCCTATGAACACAAGGGCCCGGTGTATCTGCGGATGGGCCGTCTGGCGGTGCCGGTGTTCCATGAGGAGGGCTTCCAATTCCAGATCGGCAAGGGCGAGATCCTCCAGGACGGCGCCGATGTGGCCATCATTGCCAACGGCCTGATGGTGTACGAAGCCATCCAGGCAGGTCAGACCCTGGCCCAAATGGGCATCAGCGCCCGGATCGTGAACATGTCCACCATCAAACCCCTGGACGAGGAGCTGGTGCTCAAGTGCGCCAAGGAGTGCGGCAGGATCATTACCTGCGAGGAGCATTCCGTCATCGGCGGCCTGGGAGAAGCGGTGTGCAGTTTCCTGTCGGAGCACAATCCCACGCCCGTCAAGCGCATCGGCGTGGAGGACGCCTTCGGCTTCTCCGCCCCTGCTTATGAAGTGCTGAAGGCCTTCGGATTGTGCGCCGAGCACATTGTGGAGGCTGCCAAGGAGTTTACCGGCAAATAAAGGTTCTGGGTCAGTGGCTGGGGCAGAAATAAAACGGCTTTTTGTCCCATTCCATTCCTGAAGCCGGTACGCTCGTTTTACTTCACGAACCTTCACTTCATACACCGCGCTTGTGTTTTCTTAAAAACCGGAATACAATTTTTCTAGGGAAGCTCTGATGAAATCAGCAAGAGCTGACAGCAAACAATCTGCTGCTCAGCCGGGGATGATTTATTCAGATCTTCCCTAGTTCGCGCTATTGTCCTGAATTTGGAATCATTCAAAGCGGGGGAGTATTTGGGTCAAGAAGGCACCGCCTTGCGGCGTCAAATCTCTCGGCATCCGCTCTTGCCGATTTCATCAGAGCTTCCTAAAAATAGATTCTTGCTGTTTGGAGGTTCAACTATGGATATGGAAATTTTTTTGGCCTATGACGCGATTACAGATGTCTTAACCCTTGTTCGAGAATATACGGATGGGCTTCTCCAACAGGGAGAGGATGTCCGGCAGTGCTTGCGTTCTCAGCATCTTGACGCTGAATTGGAAGATATTCAGAAGAAATACGCACTGCCTGATGGACGGTTATACCTTTGCACCGTTCATGGGGAGCTTGCCGGGTGCGTTGGATTAACTGGAAACGATCGTGATTTTTGTGAAATGAAGCGGTTATATGTCCGCCCTCAATTTCGTGGTCAACATCTCAGCCAATGTCTTTTAGATCAAATCATCGCGGATGCTAAGCGCATCGGTTATAAGCATATGCGTCTGGATACATTTCCTTTCATGGAGGCCGCCATTCATCTTTATGAGAAAAACGGCTTTTACTATATTGATCGATACAATGACAATCCGGCAAGCACCGCTGTCTTTATGCAATTAGATTTGCGGTAAAAATCCCATTCTTATCATTTGGGATCTTTGGTCATGAGCATGCTTTTTAGTTCCTAACCTTTTCGGTTATTCCTGTATAGAAATGCGTACTGAGCAGCACAAAACAGTGGAAAGCCAGGGCTTCCCATTGTTTTTGCGTTATGCAGTACGCATTATTGATTTGTCATATATGGGTTATCCAACGATATAGGAATTCAAATTCTGATTGAGAAGCTCATAAGTGAATTGGGCGATTTCTTTCGGCGTCTTGGACACATCATCCATAAGCCACGCGCGGACTAGAAAATATCCGCCGCCGCCCAGAAAGGCCGAGAGCAGCTTCAGGTTGGTTTTGTCGAAGAGGAATTCATCCTTTGCCGCGGCTTTTGCTTCCAGAATGGCCAAGCTGCGCACGTCAAACAGCTGGAACAGATGGGTTTCCGTATTGGAACGAATGAGAATTCGGGCAAGCTCCCGATTGTCATAGATAAACGTAAACAGCTTTTCCAGATGCGGCATGATGCCTTGGGTGGTTGCAGGCAGCGGCGCGATTTTGTGTGCTTGCTCAATAAGCTCCTTTTCCATATCCACAAGAACGTCTTGCGGCACGGTATAGTGGCGGTAAAAGGTGGCTCTGTTGATCCCGGCTTCCTGGCAAAGCTCCGTAATGCTGATTTTACTGATATCCTTTTCTTTCAGCAATCTGAAAAGCGCCTCTTTCAGAAGCCTTTTGCTGATGGCGATTCTCTGGTTTTCTTTTTCCATATAAAATACCTTCGTAAATATTTTATGAACAGTGCGACAATTTCACTGTATTTATTGTATTCACAACGTTTTGCACAAGACTTGTTGTTGCGAATGCGACAAGTGTTTAATATAATATCAAAGACAAAGTGATCTGTCAAGGTTACGAAAGAAGTTTACATGTTGGAGGTATTCGGTCATGAAACAAAAAAGCATTGGAATACTATATTGTATTCTGCAAGCGATCGCGGGGATTTTGCTTCTTGTTAACCCTGTTGATTTCACATCCGGCATCTTTATCGCCCTTGGTGTGTTCCTGGTGATCATGGGCATTGCCAGTATCATCAAATACTTCAAAACACCTGTGGCGGAAGCCGCCAAAAGCCAAACACTGACCAAAGGTCTTTTGACTGCATTGGCCGGTGTGTTCTGTATGTTTGGAACCGGTTGGCTGATTGCCACATTCCCGATCATCACAATTCTCTACGGCGTGATTATGCTTGTGATTGGCCTGTCCAAAATTCAGCTTGTCATGGACGCGGTTCGCAGAAAAGAGAACTGGTTTTGGCATCTCATCAGCGCGGCCATTACCCTGATTTGCGCCGGTATCGTGATTATGAACCCCTTCAGCTCTACAGCCGCGCTCTGGATGTTTACAGGCATTTCTCTGATCGTGGATGCGATTTTTGACTTGGTTGCCCTTATCTATGCCCAAAATGCTAATAGAGAAGGGGCTGGAAGCGAAGAAACCGTTGCGGGCAATGATTCTGAGTGTGAGGTTGTGGAATGAAGATAGAATGGAAATCCTGCTTTCGCGTCGGTGTGACACTTCTGCTTCTCATCATATGTGTGATGGCGCTTCCCAAAGCGGGTAATCTGCTGGCATCCTTGCTTTCGGCTGCCGCGCCATTGTTCATTGGCTGCGTGATTGCTTACCTGCTGAATATACTGATGAATGTATATGAGAAGCGGTATTTTCCAAGATCAAAAAAGCCTGTTCTGATCAAGAGCCGCAGACCGGTGTGTATTCTCCTTGCCATCGTAACACTGGTTGCGGTCATTGCGTTGGTAGTCGCTTTGGTATTGCCTCAGCTTGGAGAGTGCGTGGCATTGCTTTTCAGCGAGGTGCCCAAAGCAATCAAAGCGATTGCACAGTATCTGGAGGAATGGAATGTTCTCTCCGAAGAAGCTTTGGAACATCTGAACACCCTGGACTGGAAATCGAAAATCGAACAGATCCTGGGCGTGATTACTTCGGGTATTGGAAATGTAATGGGCACGGCCGTCGGCACAATTTCCTCTGTTTTTGGCGGCATTGTCACATTGCTGATTGCTTTCATTTTTGCCATTTATATTTTATCCGGCAAAGAAAAGATCGGGAGGCAGTATCATAAGCTGATGAAGCGATATGGAAAGCCGGGCGTTGTGGAGAAAATCAACCATGTTCTCTCCACGATGAACGATTGCTTCCGAAAATACATCATCGGACAATGCACGGAAGCGGTTATTCTCGGCGGTCTTTGTACGGTGGGGATGCTGCTTCTTGGGCTGCCGTACGCGACAATGACCGGCGCGGTCATTGCGCTGACCGCGTTGATTCCCGTCGCGGGAGCTTATATCGGCGGTGGAATCGGCGCGTTTATGATTTTCACCGTTTCTCCCGTAAAAGCAATTATATTTATCGTATTCCTGGTCATCCTGCAGCAGATCGAGGGCAATATTATCTATCCCCGTGTGGTCGGCTCGTCCATTGGGCTGCCCGGTATTTGGGTGCTTGCCGCTGTAACCATCGGCGGCGGTGTGATGGGGATCGGGGGGATGCTGTTAGGCGTTCCGCTTGCCGCAACCGTATATCGCCTTTTGGGAGAGGATGTCAATCGTATCCCACACGATGAGATGGAATCCGGCCCTGTAACCGAATAGCTGCACCAACGAGCCGGCTCCGTGATCAGGACCGGCTCGTTGCTTTGAAAATTAACCCTGGGAAACAGGAAAAAGGCTGCCTCTTCGTGAGACAGCCTTTATTTATGGTGGACACATACTGGTTAAATTCGAACTTAAAACAGATTCAATTTCTTGCAGGGTCAGGGTCTCAGTTCCGTCCTTGTAGTTGTAGGTGAGAATCAATTTATCGTCATATACAAAGACGGAGTTTACGAAAGTGTCGATAATTTCTTTTCTGTAATCGAGGTCATTGATATTGCCATACTTGTACTTGCTGATCCAATCCACGATCTCTTCCTTGGTGAACTTGCGGCGCTCCAACTGTAGTTGCAAGATACTGGCTTGTGGTGCTTACAATCTGGAAACCGGCGAGATTCTGGCGGGCTACACAGACGCTACCTTGGTGGGCGGCGCATTTAATACGGTATTCTCCTAGGGCAATCTGGGCAGCCGCTTCATTGCCATCGCCATGTTCCTGTTTGCTTTTACCACCATTCTGGGTTGATCTCACTATGGTGCCAAGGCATGGGAATACCTGTTCGGTTCCAAGACTACCTACATTTTCAAGCTCATTCACCTGGTTACCTTTCTGTTGGGTGCAGTAATGACTTCTTCCCTGGCATGGGATATCTCCGATACCTTCAACGGTCTGATGATGTTCCCAAACCTGATCGGTGTTGTGGCGTTGTCTCCTCTGGTGGTAAAGATTACCAGAAACTATGTTGCCCGTAAGATCAAGAACAAGGAAGTTGCTCCGGTTTTGTCCTACGATGCCGACATCCAGAAGGAAATGGAAAACGCAGAAAAATAAGTGAAAATAAACCCCGGCACCGCAATATATTTGCGGTACCGGGGTTTTATGCGTTCTTGCTGTACATGGAGAAAAAAGAAGCAGTTTTTAAAGGAAAGACAGAAGTATGAAAGTTGCAAGGATATGCTTTGTAAAGTAAAGGAACCGGAGAGTATATACTCTCCGGTTCATATTTTTGGCTACAACTGTGTACTTTATGTGTTGTTGGGAAGCTGCTCGGTGTTTTCCCCATTGAATATGGGGAACTGCTGATATTGAAATAAGTTGCGGGTGATTTCGGTAGAGGCTTCCTTGAGCAGAGGGATGTACTGATGCAGCTGGCTGGTGTCTTCAAGACCCACAAAGCCACTGAAGGATAGGGCTGCGATAATTGTACCTTGTTCATCCCGTACGGGAACTGCTACGCACGATCCATTAGGAGAAGATTCTTTGATATCAAAGGCATATCCCTGAGCGGCAACGGTTCGGAGTTCTTTCCAGAACACTTCTGCATTTGTAATCGTGTGGGGGGTAAACGCCTCAAAATTCGTGGCATCTAAAAGCATGTCCACCATTAAGATCGGCAATTCAGAAAGCAGAATTTTTCCGCCGGCGCAGGCGTAGAAGGGGATGATCGTGTTAATGGGAACCACATAATCCACAAACTGATTTGTGCGTGATTGCTGGATGATGAAGCAATTGGCACTGTCCCGTACAATCAGGTTCATCGGCAGGTTATACTTCGACGTGTATTTGTTCATGGTGAAGTATGCCACATCCTTCAGTGCAAGATACATATTATTCTTTTCAGTAACGAATGAAAGTTTTTTCCCTGGGATGTATTTGTTGTCACTGCACTGGAAAACCCAACCATTTACAGTAAGGGTTTTCAGGATTCTGAATGCGGTTGAGGGGTTGATTGCGCAACGTTTGGCAATTTCGTTTACGCCCAGCTTTGTGTTTGAGGTCCTGAGTTCATCTAAAATTGCCAGGGCTTTATCAACCATTTTAATAGTATCGACATTTTTCGTTGCTTTCGTCATATTCGTCTCCATATTCACTGTGATTTCAAATTTTTTCGGATGAGTAAAAAATGTTAACAACTTTCAAAGATGAACGCACGTGGTCTGTTAAGGGTCAGATTGCTACACTTCTTTTACGTTTTCCGGATAAAACAGGACACACAAATTGCGGGTTTGGTGCGCTACCATTTTTTTCCTAATTATATTGTATATACTACCATTAACAAATAGGTTATGTCAACATTTTTTCCAAGAAAACAAGCAAAGAAATCGAAAATGAAATGAGTATTCCAATTATTTTGTTACAACCTACAAAAATGGTTTTGCTTTTTGTACAAATAGACAAAAGTATAGATTATTTGAAAATATTAGTTGAAATTTGGAAAATCTTAGGATACTATGTTATTGGAATAGTTATTCCAAATATTAAAAGGAGCGTGAAATTACATGGCACGAGAAAAACTGAGCGGCATTTATATTCCTGTTATTACCCCATTTAACAAGGACGAGTCCATCAACTTTAGCGCAATTAAGGAAATCGCAAAGTTTTTGGCCGAAAATGGCGTGACCGGCATTATCCCCTCTGGCAGCACTGGTGAGATTATTGCACTGACTGTAGAAGAGCAGATTGCAGTCAACAAGGCCTACATTGAAGCAGGCCACGACAATGGCATTAAAGTCGTCGCTTCTACCGGCGCATATCGTACCAGTGATGTGGTTAAGATGTCCCAGGCTGCACAGTCTCATGGAGCCGACGGCGTCATGACAGTTACTCCTTGGTACATGGCACCAAATGAAAAGGAACTGTACGTCCACTATAAGACCCTGCATGATGCAATCGATATCCCTGTCATGCTCTATCACAACCCCTATTATTCCACTTGCCTGCTGAGCGACAAGTTCATGGCAAAGCTTTACAACGAAGGCTGCGTGGATGCTGTTAAGGAGCGTCAGGCAGACGTATACCGTCAGCAGAATCTGCGCCACCTGACGGACGATAACTTCGGTATTTTCTACGGTTACGATGTATGTCCCGTTGAGACCTTGAGCTGCTGGACTGACGGCTGGGTTTGCGGTACCGGCAACCTGTTCCCCAAGGAGAACAGCGAGGTTTACAACCTGGCAAAGGCCAAGAAGGTTGAAGAGGCAATGCAGGCACATACCGACAAGATTCGTCCTTATCTGCATCTGTTCTCCGAGGCCGATTCCAACGGCGATGTACTGTGGCTGCAGATCATCAAGGAAGGCCTGAAGCTGCGTGGTGTTGACGCTGGCTACTGCCGTAAGCCTGTTCTGTCCGAGCTGCCTGAAGAGACGATGAACCGTCTGAAGGAGACCCTGAGATTTTACGGTTATCTGGATTGATCACCGGCGGATCTTGATAATCACCGTTGCAGTCTTTTTCATTTTCTTCCTAAATCATATATGTTTTCTATAAAAAGCGGGTTTTAACCAAAAAGGAAAAAGTTTATAAGTGTTGATGCTTTTTAAAGTGATTTGACAGGCTATCTCACAAAAGCGGGTTTGGTGATTGATTTTTCTGTCGGATGTACAGAAAGCAACTATACATGACTGAACTTTCCAAATAAAACAATCAAGAAAAGGAGTAAACTATCATGAAAAGATTTATTGCAATCCTCTTGGCGGCTTTGATGATTTTTGCTTTGGCTGCATGTGGCAGCGCGCAGGAAGATCCTCCCGCCGCAGATGTTCCCGCAAATGATGCTCCTGCAAGTAACGATGATACTCCTGAAAATGAACCCCGGAAGATCGTCATTGGCTTTGCAATGAACACCATGGACGAGAACATGAACCGTAATCTCAAGGGCCTGCAGAAGGCAGCTGAAGATATTAACGCAGCAAGAGACGACATTGAAGTTGAAATTATCTTCAGTGACGGCCAGGGTTCTGTTGAAAAGCAGCTGTCCGACGTGGAAACCATGGTCCTTCAGAAGCCCGATGCCATCATCCTGTCTGCAGTTGACACCTCCGGTTCCATTCCCGCTGCACAGGTCATCCGTGATGCAGGCATTCTGTGCATTGAGAAGAACGGTATCGACACACAGTACATTGACTGCTTCTTCCAGGGTACTGACGAGCCCGCAAGCTCTGCTATGATCGCAAGCTGGTATGAAGAGCAGCTGAACAAGGACCCCGATCTGGTTCTGAATGCCGTTCTGATTTACGGCCGTGCCAGCCAGACTGTCCAGCTTGCCCGTCACATCGCAATTAAGGAGCTGGCCGAGAAGTATCCTGACAGAGTTAAGATTCTGGATGAAAACTATGCTGACTGGAGCACCGACATGGCTCAGAAGCTGGTGGAAGACTGGCTGCAGCTGTATGGTGACGAGCTGAACTGCATCTGCTCCGCTTCCGACGATATGTCCCTGGGTGCTGTCAATGCACTGAAGGCAGCCGGTTACAACCCTGGTGATATCTTCATTTCTTCTGTTGATGGCACCAAGATTGGTATGCAGCTGGTTGAAGAAGGCTGGATTCAGATCGATATCAAGTCTCTGATGATGAAGCGTGGCGAAGAAATGGTTAATCTGGCTCTGATGATGCTGGAAGGTGAATATTCCGAAAACGTCTACAATGCAGGTAAGAAGTGTGTTGCTGTTGTTACCGCTGACAATGTAGCGGAAATGAAAGACGCTGACTGATACTAAGTTATTGTCTTCCATGGTCGATTAAGTTTGGGCGTTGTGCATAAAATATTGCATTTTTTGCACAACGCCCAACGGTTAGTTTTATAATTCGAAACCGAATAGGAGATTTGACATGCAAGACATCGCTTTGAAAATGGAGAATATTACAAAAGCCTTTCCGGGAACGATTGCCCTCAAAGGGGTGCATTTCGAAGTCAGAAAAGGTGAAGTTCATGCCTTGATCGGTGAGAATGGCGCGGGAAAATCCACATTGATGAAGGTTTTACTGGGCATTTATTCTGCTGATGAGGGTTCTATCACCATTGGCGGAAAGGAAATCATGCCCAAGTCACCTGCTGAAGCAATCACTGCCGGCATTTCCATGATTCATCAGGAAATCAGTCTGGTCCCGACTATGAGTGTTTCCGAAAACATATGGCTTGGTCAGGAACAAAAATTTAAGAAAGGAGGAATATTGAGCGTTAAAGCGCGCAATAAAGCCACGGTCGATTTGCTGGATCGTTTGGGGATACAATTATCTCCGCAAACCCTCGTAAACAAGCTAAGTATTGCAAATATGCAGTTGGTTGAGTTGGCCAGGGCGATCTCCCTGAATTCTGAAATTATTATTATGGATGAGCCAACATCTTCCTTGACAAATGTTGAAATCAACCTGCTGTTTAAGATTATTAAGTCTTTAACACAAAATGGTACGTCCATCGTGTTTATCAGCCACAAGTTGGAGGAGATATTTGAAATCTGCGATCGCGTTACTGTGTTACGCGATGGCGAGTATGTTGTAACAAGAAATTGCTCCGAGATTGATGACAAGCAGCTGATCGGTTATATGGTGGGACGGCAGCTGACAGCCCGTTTCCCCAAACTGGAAGCCGAGATTAAGGAACCTGTTTTGGAAGTGAAAAACCTTACCAGCACCGGTGTTTTCCGCGATGTATCGTTTGAGGTCCGGGCAGGTGAAATCCTGGGATTCTCCGGTTTGATCGGATCTGGACGCAGCGAAATCATGCGGACAGTTTTTGGATTGGATAAACTGACATCTGGAGAAATTGTGATTAACGGCAAAACCGTTAAGATCACGGCTCCTTCTGATGCGATTAAATATGGTATTGGCATGCTGACCGAAGACAGATTGCGTACGGGATGTATTTATCAGCTATCTGTCATGGCAAATACAACCCTTGCATACTTCACAAGGCTATGCAACAAGCTTGGTTTGTACCGCAAGTCCAGTGAAAAGAAGGCCTTTAACGAGATTTCCTCTGCCATTAGCGTAAAATACTCTTCGCCAAAAGAAAGAATTGCCCAGCTGAGCGGCGGCAACCAACAAAAAGTATTGCTGCTGCGCTGGCTGCTTACAAAGCCGAAAGTTCTTATCATTGATGAGCCAACCCGCGGCATTGACGTGGGCAGTAAATCCGACATTCATTTGCTCATAAGCAAACTTGCACAGCAGGGTGTCGCGATTATTCTGGTTTCCTCGGAACTGCCGGAGATTCTCGGAATGAGTGACAGAATTGCTGTGGTCCGTGAAGGCAGCATCGTTCATGTTTGTGACAGAGCAGATGCTACGCAGGAACTGTTGATGGAATATGCGTTCGGTCGCAAATAATAGGAGTTTGAAAATGAAAAAAAGAATTAACTTTAAGGATGATATTTTATTAGGTAATAAATCGTATTTTATTTTAGCCATATTGATTATCATTTTGACTTGCCTATCTCCTATCTTCTTAACACAGGCAAACCTGCTCAATGTCATTAGACAGGTGTGTGTCACAACGATTGCCTGTGCAGGCTATACGCTTTTGCTGGGTTCCGGACACATGGATCTTTCTGTTGGTATGATCCTGATGCTTACCGGCGTTGTAGTAGCCCAGTTGATTTGCAATGAGGTAGCGATACCCATCGCAATCGCCATTGGCCTTCTGCTGGGTGCCGTGTGTGGAATGTTCAATGGTGTGCTGATAACGGTTTTCTCTTTGCCTCCGTTCATTGTAACCCTAGGTTCCCAGTACATTTTTAAGGGCCTTGGATACGTACTTACCGGCAACGTTCCCGTAAGCAACCTGCCCAGCGAATTTGTGGAGATTGGCCAGGGCTATGTTGGTATCATCCCCATTCCCGTTTTTATCATGATCGGCACAATTATCATCATCAGCTTCCTGCTCAGCTTCACGTCCTATGGCAGACATGCTCTGGCTATGGGTGGTAATGCGGAAGCAGCCAGAGCCTGCGGCATTAACATCAATCGCGTCCGTATTGTTTCCTATGGTGTTTTGGGTGCTTGTGCTGCCCTTGCATCTGTTGTTCAGACAGCACGCAGTGCTTCTGCCCAGCTGAGTGCCGGCCAGGACTTGTCTATGGATGTTATTGCAGCCGCAGTTATCGGCGGTACCAGCATGAAAGGCGGCAACGCCAATGTTTGGGGTTCACTGATCGGCTGTCTGGTTGTGGGAATTGTAAGCAATGGCTTGAATTTGCTCCGCGTCGATGCAAACTGGCAGATTGTGGCAAAGGGTGTGATCATTCTGTTTGCCGTGATCCTGGATGCCACCACCACGCGTGCATATGAAAAAATCAGTATTCGCAACAAGGTAGAGCAGCAGCATAAGGAGGAGAAAAATGGCAATTAAGTACAAGGCTTTAAGTCAGGTTACTCTGATTTGCAAACATTTTGAAGAAACTGTGGATTTTTACGTCAATAAAGTCGGTTTGGACAAAAAGCGTGATATTGTGGATGGCGAAGGAAATGTTGTTGCAACAGATGTATGCTTTGCCAACGGTCAGATCTTGCATTTGTGCCGGGGTGAATATCCTTCCGAGCGCAATGAGATGAATCGTTCCTTCATTCATATGTGCTTCCAGCTTGATGATTATTTGGAAGGAAACCGGGATATTATTCGTCGGGGAACAACCGTGTACAATTCCAGAACAGCAAAGGGGTATCCCATTGAGGATCCCGATGTTCTGCGTAAAGGTGTGTGCGGCTGCTTCAATTCCTTTATTAAGGATCCGGATGGAAATGATATCGAATTGCAGATGTACACAATGGATAGTAAACAGCTGCTGTAATGGAGGGTGAGGAAATGAACGAACATATTTTAGCATTGCCGCACTGTGCGTTTAAGACAAATTGTTTCCAGGAAATGGTCAGTTTCTACAGAGACACTCTGGGCCTTCAGGAACTGTTCACCCTGCAGCATAACGAAGCAAGCTTGATTCGTACAAAGCAGGTGGGCATCAAGAACGTGGGCGATGAGTGGATCAAGTATTTTAAGATCGCACCGAACATGTTTGTGGAGTTGTTTGATGAGAAATACGAGAAGCTGGAAAACCCGGGCGATTTCAGTTACAGCTGTTTGACCATCACCGTGGAAGACCTGGCAGAGGCTGCCAAAGAGCTTCTTGACAAGGGTCAGACCCTGTATGTAAAAAACGGGACAAGCTTTGATACCGTATTTACCGGTGATGTCAGTAGCCTTGAGGCAGATTACGACAAAAAGATTTCCTTTGGCATCAAGGATCCGGAAGGAAACATTGTTGAACTGGCACAGTATTTGTAATATCCGTTAAATAAAAAAGGCAGGAGGGGGGACAAGGATGGATCGTGTTCATGTTGCCATAATTGGCTGTGGTTCAATCGCCCAAAGAAAAATATTACCGGCCCTTTTGCGGCGTGAGGATGTTGACGTTTGTGCTTTTTATGATAACAATCCTCGAAATTCCCAATCGGCATGTGCCCAGTTTGGTAATGCACGCTCCTATGTGGCTGATACTCTGACGCAGGTTTTGAATGACAGCAGGATTGACGCTGTTTATGTATGCACACCAAACAGCACACATTCTGAGCTGACGATTGCTGCGCTGAACCATAACAAGCACGTCATGTGTGAAAAACCCATGGCTCTGTCTTATGGTGAAGCAGTCAATATGCTCAATGCCGCGGAAAAGGCGGGGAAGGTTCTGAGCATAGGGTTCCAAAACCGTTTCAGAGACGACTATATGATGGTGAAGTCTTTGGGTGACGAGGGCTTCTTTGGCGATATGTACTACGTCAAAGCATACACGGTTAGGAGAATGGGTATTCCCAATTGGGGCGCCTTCCTAAATAAAGATATTCAGGGTGGCGGACCTTTAATTGACCTAGGTTCTCACGTGCTGGATTTGGCGCTGTGGCTCACAAATAACTATAAACCGGCCTATGTTGTAGGCGCTGCATATAATCATATCGGTAGATTGGGCAGTGACTGCAACCGTTGGGGTCCCTGGCCGAACGAGGAATACGATATCGAGGACAGTGCATTCGGCTTTGTTCGCATGGAAAATGGAATGACCATTTCCATTGAAACTGCCTGGGCTATGCACACCACTGACGAGCGCACGGCCTGTGTATCGTTGTATGGCAGCAAAGCAGGTGCGGAGATGCGTAACGGCTTAACCATTGTCCGTGAAATGAACGGCTCGTTGGTTGAGATCAAGCCCTCGGTGGCAGCAGAATCCAGCCAGGCCCTGGCTCCCGGCAACAACGTCAATTCGGCCAACGACAGAGAAGCTGCATCCTTTATTGAGGCTGTGAAGGCACAGGATCCTTCTCTGGGCAACGCCCGGCAGGCGGCTGTTGTGACGAAGATCACAGAGGCACTGTACCACTCTGCACAAATTGGAAGACCGGTGGATCTGTAAGAATGAATCGATGCCATAGTGCTTTGCACAATGGCATCGAATCCTTATGGAACAATAAACACCCTTTGTGCCAGGATAGCGCGCATGGTGTTGCCCCCAAATAAAGAAAAACAACACTTGACACAAAGTCACAGCAAACTGACTTTACATAAGAGGAAGAGCTATGCAGAAAGTGAAAATTCCCTGGGGCCAGTGGTATGAGCAGTCTGAGCGGACACTCGTTTTCCCGGATAAATGGGACATCCGTTACCAGGCTATGCCCGAACGTCCAGAACTGACCCTGGAAGAAATTATGATCAAGATGGATGAACCAATTGGTACAGAGCCTTTGGAGGTCCTTGCCCGGGAAAAGAAAAGTGCGTGTATCATAATCGATGATATTTCCAGACCTACGCCGGGTGACCTCTTGTTGCCCATTGTCATTAAAAAGCTTGTTGCCTGCGGCATCGACTATTCTCATATTAAGGTGGTTGTTGCTTTGGGTGGTCACCGCCCCATGACCAAGCAGGAAATGCAGAAAAAAGTGGGCAGCTGGGTTCTGGAGCATGTTCAGGTGCTGAACCATTTTCCCTTCGCAGCGGATTTGGTTACAGTACCGGATGATGATCAGGTCATTAAGATCAACAAAAACTACATGGATGCTGATCTGCGTATTGCTGTGGGATGCATTGTTCCCCACACATTGGCCGGTTTTTCCGGTGGCGCGAAAGCGGTCATTCCCGGTATTGGCGGTATAGAAACCTTGCAGAGCAACCACACATTGGTCTATGCAAATCAAAGTGAAAGCAAAGCGTTTAAGACCAGCACCTGCGATCCGGATAATCCCATGCGCCAGAACATGGAGCAGATTGTTGGGAAAGTTGGTTTGGACTTTATTGTAAATGTCGTTCTTAACAGCAAGATGCAGGTTGCCGATCTGTTTGCCGGACATTTCGTGAAGGCACACCGGGAAGCCTGCAAATGTGCAATGCAGAGCCTGCACACCGAGCTTGTGCCCAATGCAGATATTGTGGTGCTTTCTGCCTATCCCAAGGATACGGAGTATTCCCAGGTTGGAACCTGTTTTGCCGTCCTGGGTCATTACAAGGAAAAATGTGTGCGCCGCGACGGTACGATTGTTGCCGTGACAGCAGCCAGTGAGGGTGCTGGTTTCCATGCACTTTTTGGTCCCGGAATGCGGCTGTTTTCTCCCCACGACGACAATATGCCCCCGCTGGAACTGCATGGTGTACAGACCATGGTTTACACAGAAGGTGTGCGTGGAATTGATATCCGGCAGTTCTACACCGGTGAAATACCGGCCTTGTACGATGATTGGCTGGCTGTGCTTGCACAACTTGAGGAAAAATACAAGAACAAGGAGCGTCCTCTGGTAGCCATTTACCCCATGGGCGCAATCCAGATCGGTGCAATGCCGCAGAATGAAGGAGAGGCGCTATGATGAAGAAGTATGATGTAGCTGTCATTGGTGGCGGTGTTGTTGGCAGTGCGGTTGCCAGAGAACTGTCCCGTTTTCAGTTGAGTATTTGTGTCCTTGAACGTGAATTGGACGTGTGCAACGGAACGAGTGGCCACAATACGGGACTGCTTCATTCGGGCATTTTGTATAAAAAGGGCTTGATGCGTACACAGTGTAGCATGGAAGGCAACGCGGAATTTGATCAGGTTGCCAAAGAGTTGGATGTTCCTTTTCGCCGCTGCGGCAAGCTGATTGTGGGTTTTAGCGAAGAAGAGCGACTTCGCCTGGAGGCTTTGCTGGAAAACGGCGTTCGCAACGGGGTTGAGGGGCTTCGAATGATTGATCGGGATACCCTCAAGGCCATGGAACCCAATGCCAGCGGCAACTTTGCCCTTTATGTTCCCACGGCAGGCATACTGTGTCCCTTCACCTACACCATTGCACTGGCGGAAAATGCCGCACAAAACGGTGTCCAATATCTGTTTGACCATGAGGTGTTGGACATCAGCCGCAATCCGGAGGGCGAATTTATCCTGAAGACCAGCCAAAAACCGGTTTGTGCCCGCTGGGTGATAAACTGTGCGGGTCTGTATGCATATAAGATTTCGGCTATGCTGGGGTTTGCAGCCTACATACCCAACCGGGTCAAGGGACAGTACGAGATTCTGGATAAAAAGACAGGAAAATTCCTATCCATGCCCGTATATCCCACACCCAATGAAGTAGGTGAGTTTGACGTACACGTGACGCCGACCATAGACGGCAATGTGCTGGTTGGTCCGACGATTGAGAACATTCAGCAAAACATCAGTTATGATGTTACACAGGATATGATTAAAATCCTGAGTGAAAGCGGAGAAAAAATGTTCGCTTACGTGAAAAGAGATTATTTTATTCGAAATTATGCCGGTGTGTTCCCAACAGTTACCGATCCTGCAACCGGGAAGGACACAGATTTTGTCATTGAAGCCAGCAAGGAGATTCCCCATGCAGTGAACCTTGTGGGAATCAACTCCCCCGGTCTTACCAGTGCCCTGCCCATTGCGCGCCGGGTTGTCAAGCTGGTTCTGGAGCAGGAGAGCCTGCAGGAGAATGTAAACTTTAATCCTGTTCGCAAGGGAATCACTCGCTTTGCAGAGCAGAGTGTGCAGGAGCAGAATCGATTGATTCAAAGCGATCCAGACTACGGTGAGATTTTCTGCCGGTGTGAGTGCGTAACAAAGGCAGAAATCAAGCAGGCGGTGCACAATATTTTGGGTGTTCGTACTGTTAGCGGTATTAAATACCGCACGCGGGCAACCATGGGACGCTGCCAGGGCGGTTACTGCGAAACCCGTATCGCAGCGATCCTGCAGGATGAGGCGGACATGAGAAAAGAAGATATCTTATTAAACAAAAACGGTGCCTACTTGTTTACAGGGAAGGTGAAATAAGATGGAAAAAAGAGATGTTGTTATCATTGGTGGAGGACCTGCAGGATTGGCCGCAGCAGTTGCGCTGAGGAATCAGGGCATTACGGATATTCTTATTGTAGAGCGTGAAAAACAGCTCGGCGGTATTCTTCGGCAGTGTATTCACGATGGCTTTGGACTGAAGCGCTTTGGGCAGACACTCAGCGGCCCGGAATATTCCCAGCGTTTCATAGATGAAGCAGAACAAATGCAAATTGAAACCCTGACCAATGCTACGGTTATCGACCTGTCTGAGGAGAAAATCGTTACAATAGCCACCCGGGACGGACTGCGTCAGATCCAGGCGCGGGCAGTGATTCTTGCCATGGGATGCCGGGAGCGAACCCGCGGTGCATTGGCCATTCCCGGAACACGTCCTTCCGGAATCTATAATGCCGGTGTTGCACAGAGCTACATCAATCTTTTCAACACCATGGTTGGCCGGGAGGTTATCATTATGGGTTCCGGTGATATTGGTATGATTATGGCCCGGCGTATGACCCTGGAGGGAGCGAAAGTCAAAGCGGTTTTCGAGGTTCTTCCGTACCCCAGCGGTCTGCCCAGAAATATTGAGCAGTGCCTGAACGATTACGGCATTCCTCTATACCTGCGCCACAGCGTCGTGAAGATCCACGGTACTGAGCGGATTACCGGTGTTACGGTGGTGGAAGTGGACGAGCGCATGCAGCCGATTGCCGGTACAGAAAAGGAATTTTCCTGCGATACGCTGGTTCTGTCTGTGGGTCTGATTCCGGAAAACGAGCTGTCTATTGCTGCGGGAGTGGAACTGGACAATCGGACGAAGGGTGCTTATGTGGATGAGTTCTGCCAGACCTCCGTACCGGGTATCTTTGCGGCAGGCAATGTACTGCACGTACATGATTTGGTGGACTTTGTATCCTTGGAGGCAGAAGCGCTGGCCAACGGTGCAGTCCGTTACCTGAAGGAAGGCACACTTCCTGCGTGCGATATTGAGTTGGTTGCCTCTGCACAGCTGGGACATATCATTCCCCAGCACATCAGCGGAACCCAGGATTTCCAGTTATCCATGCGTGTACGAAAGCCCATGGGCCGCTGCCGCGTGATTGTAAAGCAAGGCGATACGGTGCTGCGGCGCGTTACGCTTCCCAAAGCAATTCCGGCAGAGATGATTCAGTTTACGGTCAAGGCGGATGCCATTGTATCCGGTGAGAGAATCGAGGTGTCTGTAAATGAGATCTGAACGTGTTTTTACGTGTATTATTTGTCCCAACGGCTGCAATATCACCACAGTTCTGGAAGACGGTGTTGTGGTTGAGGTGAAAGGCCATACTTGTCCCCGGGGCGAGGAGTACGTTCGTCAGGAAGTGCTGGATCCCAGAAGGACCATTGCTTCGACTGTGCGCATTGAAGGTGCGGCACTGCCCTTGTGTAGCGTGCGGCTGGACCGGCCAATCCCCAAAAAGGATATCTTCCGTGTGATGGAACAAATTGATGGAATTACTCTGCGGGCACCGGTCAAGATCGGACAAATTGTGATCGAAAATGTTTGTGGACTGGACAGTGATGTGATCGTTACAAAGAATATGGAAGCGGTGGAGTAAGACACGGTATATTTCAGGAAGGAGCTATGCTATGGAACACCTGGTTTGCCTGATTCCTTTTCCGGAAGAAGAGAAAGCCCGCCTTGTACATATGGCAAAAGACCGGTGCAGCATTGCCTTTGTACAGCGGGAGGACGTGGAATATCCTGACCAGATGGCACGGGCCACCATTTTGCTGGGCGATCCGGAGGCGGAAGATCTGCTGTATTGCAAAAACCTCAAGCTGATGCAAACAACGTGGGCGGGAGTTAGCCAGTTTGTAGGCTGTCCGTGTTTTTCGGAGGGTGCGGTTCTATGCAACATGACCGGCGGCTATGGACCGGTGATTGCAGAGTATGCCCTGGGTATGGTATTGACGTTGTGCCGTCATTTTCCCCAATATGCGCGCTTGCAGCAATCTGGCACGTGGGAGCATATCCATTACAGCAAATCCCTGGAGGATGCAACTGTGCTGATTCTCGGTGCGGGGGATATTGGAACCGAACTGGCCAAGCGGATGCGTCCTCTTGTGAAACGCATCATCGGAATCCGCCGTGTAAAGCGGGCTGTGCCACCGATGTACGACGAAATTGAGGATTTCTTCCAGCTGGATGCACTTCTGCCCCAGGCGGACATTGTGGTTGCATGCCTTCCCGATACCCCCCAGACCCGTGGCCTTTTGGATGGACGGCGGCTGAGACTGATGAAAAAGGACGCGGTTTTGGTCAATGTGGGCCGCGGCACTTTGATTGTGGAAGCAGATCTTACGGAGATTATGCAGCAGGGACACTTGTTTGGCGTGGGCTTGGATGTTGCTGCAGTGGAGCCGTTACCGGAAGATCACCCCTTCTGGTCGCAGGAACGTTTGTTGTTGACACCCCATGTTTCGGGCAATGACTTTTCGCCGGACAGCCCGTCCCAGCATCGGATCTGGAGTATATGTCTGGAAAATATTGAAAACTATTTACATGCACGCCCATTGAAGAATGTTGTTGATATAAATACCGGCTATCGGAAAATATGACACAATGCATGTAACAGTTGGGTAACGTACCCATTCTGGAGTGGTGAGTCTACACAAAAACACAAGATTTCTTTGGAAAAAAAGATTGCACGCAGGAAGGTGGAACATGGAACAGAACATTTACGGATATGTGATAGCCCCAGAAGATAATGTTGCTGTAGCGCTGGGGCAGATGCAACAGGGAGACTATGCTGTCTTATGCGGTTACGATGACAGGAAGCTGTGCTGCCGGGATACGATTTCGGAAGGCCATAAAATTTCCGTAAAACAAATTGTATCCGGTGAAGCCATTGTCAAAGGCGGCTTTGCCATCGGTGTTGCCTGTAGGGATATTCTGCCGGGAGAACATGTGCACATTCATAATCTTTGCAGTTTTACGGATACGGGAGGGCATCGCTATGACAATCCATGATATTGCCATGCCGAAATTGCAAGGATATGCCCGAAAAACCGGAAGACCGGGCATTCGCAACAAGCTTCTGATTCTATATACCGTGGAGTGCAGCCGTTCTGTGTGCCACAAAGTGGCACAGCAGCTGGCTCAATTGGGGGATATCGATTGCATTGGCAATGAAGCCTGTGCGGCAAATGAGGTCATATACCGGCAGCTGGCATCCTTTGTGACCCACCCCAATGTGGGTGCTGTCCTTGTGATTGGCATGGGTTGCGAGGAAGCAGACGGTAAGCGTCTTTACGAAATTGCCGTGGAAGCTGGCAGATATGCCGAAATCATGGATGTACAAAGCTGCGGCGGAACGGCAAAAAGTGTGCAGGTCGGTGTGGCGCTGGCAATGAAGCTTTTGGAAAAGCTGAACAAGCTGCAAAAGACGGACATTTCTTTTGCCGATTTGTGCTTTGGAATAGAATGCGGCGCATCGGATTACACGTCACTGATTGCAGCCAACCCTCTGATGGGAGAATTTATCGATCAGGTGATTTTCTTTGGTGGAGCTGGCGTGGTTGGAGAAATTACGGAAATGGTAGGCCAGCGGGACACGATTGTCAGACGGGCGGCCGACAGTAACGTGGCAAGGGATTTGGCAATGACCTACGATAAAATGATCAATTTCTGCAAAGCAACGGAACGCTTTTCCATTTCCCACGGCAATTTCAAAGGCGGTCTTTCCACAATCGAAGAAAAAAGCGCCGGTGCCCTTGTAAAATCCGGAAGCACACCCATACAGGGCGTGCTGAAGCTGGGACAAACCATTCCGGGTAGGGGCATGTGGATTTTAGATGAACTTCCGGATTTTGTTCCTTCTGCAGATGTGTTTCGCGGCGGAGACGCTTCGTCCATGATGAACTTGATCAGTGCCGGATGCCAGATGGTTTTCTTGACCACCGGGCGTGGACATACCGGCGGAACACCGGTAAGCCCAACCTTCAAAATTACAGGAAATGCCCGCACTTTTGTCCACATGAATGACGATTTGGATTTTGATGCATCGGTGAGAATCGGAACAGATGGCGTGCAGGCATGTGAGTTGCAGCAGCTGCTTGAACAAGTGGTCTGTGTGATCAATGGAAAAGAAACGTGTGCAGAGCGGCATGGTGCGTCCTTTGTCTCACTTTCTTTTAACAATCAGGCAGCAGAAAACGTGATTGATCATCTTTATTATTAGATGGGATAACAGAGAAAGGAGAAGCGTATGCAGTTTCCATTACCAGCAAACAGTTTATATGGAAATGAACCTGTGATCATAGATCTGCCGGATGGCTGGAATGTTCGTGTCTGCTCATATAAGGGGGCTGTTGCGCCTAAGATGACGCAGCAGCAGCTGTGTTCAGTTGTCTATGGAACGGATATCGCAGGCAAAGCCAAAGGATGCCGGGATGCTGTCATTATTATTGATGATACGACACGGCCTACGCCTTGCGGCCAGTTGGCTGGGATCATTATCGAGGAATTGGTGAAGGCGGGAATTCCGGAGAATAAAATCCGATTTGTGGGTGCAACGGGTATGCATCGCGCCATGGCCAGAGAGGACTTTGTCCGTAAGCTTGGAGAAGAGATCGTCAGCAATTTTGCTACATACAGCCATAATCCCTTCTTCAATAATGTCATGGTAGGCATTTGTTTCAACGGTATGCCCATTGAACTGAACGCCGAGTGTGTAAATGCCGACTTTAAAATTGGTATTGGATCTTTGTTCGGCCATCCAAACACAGGTGTTGCAGGGGGTGGAAAACTGATCGTTCCGGGAATTGCCTCCAGTGAGACGATTCGAAGATACCACTTGACTCCCCGGGAGAAGTGGAATCAGAATTTGGACGCCCGGAGGATAACCGTAGAGGCATCTGAGTTGCTCAACCTGAATGTAAAGTTTGACGCACTGTTAAATGGTGCCGGTGAGATCGCACAGCTTTATGCGGGAAGCTGCCGAGAAAATCTGGAAAAGAATTTTGAAGATATTTTTGATTTCTTCAGTGCGGATTGTCCGGAACCTGCGGATGTTGTGATCGCCAACAACTATTTCAAACCCTCGGAAGCAAATGTGGTGTTGAACTATCCTGAGTTTTTTGAGCTTATAAAGCCCGGCGGAGATTTGATTGTTGCAGCCAACTCTCCTATGGGAGCAGCTACCCATTATCTGTTTGGTAAATGGGGAGACAGCGGGATTGGTGGACTGGCATATTATGGAGACTCCGCTGTTCCGGAACGGGTGGGAAGATACTTCGCTTTTTCCGAGCACCTGGATCGGGGTACTGCACAGCAGTATCACTATGATGCCAAGGACCCCAGATTCCGCTGGAGCAACCGCTGGAGCGAAATTGTTGCCGCCATTGGAGAGGGACCGAAGGATGTTTTGATTCTGCCTTATGCCGGTGTTCCTTTTTTTAAGCCGGCAATTGACGTTGGCAGCGTGCCCACGCTGTTTATTGGTGGCAGTGCTTTTGTTGAAGTCTGACGAAAGTATGTCACAGCTGTCAATTCCTAGATATCGGCTGTTTACCAGCGATGTATAAACGGAAACAGATGTATAGCCGTGACTTGCGTAAGGCAATCGTTTTGTGGAGTATATTTGGAGAAATCAGACAAGCCTGCAAATAAAAAGTCAAGCCCAAAATGAGCCTGACGAAAGGAAAAATTGCAGGTAGTAGGTAGAGAAAAAGG
>CALWXR010000027.1 GCA_944385535.1 uncultured Oscillospiraceae bacterium | reverse complement strand
GCGGCGGCGCCGGCGGAACGAACCAGCTGAGCGCCGTGGCCGGGCTGCAGCTCCACGTTGTGGATCACAGTACCCACGGGGATGTTGGCGATGGGCAGGCAGTTGCCGGGCTTGATGTCCGCGTTGGCGGAGGAGATGACCTGGTCGCCGGCCTTCAGGCCGTAGGGAGCCAGGATGTAGGACAGGGTGCCGTCCTCATACTTAATAAGAGCGATATAAGCGGACCGGTTGGGGTCGTACTCGATGCGCTGCACAGTGGCGGGCACATCCAGCTTCTCCCGCTTGAAGTCGATGATCCGGTACTTCCGCTTGTTGCCGCCGCCGCGATGACGGACGGTGATGTGACCATAGCTGTTGCGACCTGCATTCTTCTTCAGAGTCTCAACAAGGCTACGCTCAGGTTTTGCCTTCTTATCCACACCCTCGAAGCCGGAAACCGTCATGTTACGGCGGGCAGGGGTGTAAGGCTTAAAAGTCTTAATAGCCATTTGCGTTTCTCTCCTTTATTGAGATTGGTTTAGACCATACCCTCGAAGAACTCGATGGTCTTGGAATCCGGGGTCAGGGTGACCATAGCCTTCTTGTACTCGGCCCGCTTGCCGGCGGGGTAAGCGCCGGTGCGCTTGACCTTGCCCTGCATGCGGATGGTGTTGACCTTGGCGACCTTTACGCCGAAGATCTGCTCAACAGCGGCCTTGATGTCGGTCTTGCTGGCATTGACGTCCACCATGAAAACGTACTTCTTGTCAGCCACAGCCTCCATGGACTGCTCGGTGATGACAGGTCTTCTGATGATATCGTAAGCGTTCATTATGCGAATACCTCCTCGATCTTCTGAAGAGCCGCTTTGTCAACCACCAGCTTGTTGGCGTTGACCACGTCGTAGACGTTCAGCACATTGGCGAAGGTCACTTCGCAGCCGGGGATGTTCCGGCCGGACTTGACAACGTTCTGGTCAGCGGCAGCGGTGACGACCAGGGTCTTGGTATCGCAGCCCACAGCCTTCAGGAAGGCGGCGAACTGGGCGGTCTTGGGCGCGTCCATCTTGATGGAGTCAATGACCACCAGAGCCTGCTCGGCCACCTTGGCGCTGAGAACGCTCTTCAGGGCCAGACGCTTGGCCTTTTTGTTCAGGGTGTAGCTGTAGGAGCGGGGCTTGGGGGCAAACACGATGCCGCCGTGGGTCCACTGGGGAGCCCGGGTGCTGCCCTGACGGGCGCGGCCGGTGCCCTTCTGACGCCAGGGCTTACGGCCGCCGCCGGAAACCTCAGCGCGGGTCAGAGCGCTCTGGGTGCCCTGACGCTTGTTGGCCAGGTGGTTCTTGACAACGTCATGAACCACAGCCTCGTTGGGGGTGATGCCGAACACAGCTTCGGAGAGTTCGATCTCACCAACCAGCTTGCCGGACATATCATAAACATTCGTCTTAAGCATGATTCAAGATCTCCTTTCCTTAGCCTCTTGCGGAAGCCTTCTGGGGGTTTCTGCCAGAAGCCTTCTGCGGGTTCTTGCTGATGCCGGCGTCGCCAGACTTCACCTTGTTGTTCTTGACGGTGTTGCGGATGTAGACCAGACCGCCCTTGGGGCCGGGGATGGCGCCGCGGATAACGATCATGTTCAGCTCTGCGTCCACCTTCACAACGTCCAGGTTCTCGATGGTGACCTGCTCGTTGCCCATCTGACCGGCGCCGATCTTACCGGGGAAGATACGGCTCTGGTGAGAGGAGGCGCCCATGGAACCGGCGTGACGGTGCACAGGGCCGCCGCCGTGGGTCATGGGTGTGCGGCCGGCGCCGTGACGCTTGATAACGCCCTGGAAGCCATGGCCCTTGCTGATGCCGGTAACGTCGATCTTGTCGCCGGCGGCGAAGGTGTCCGCCTTTACAACGTCGCCCACGTTCATTTCGGCGGCCTTGTCCAGCTTGAACTCCTTCAGGTACTTCTTGGGGGTGATGCCAGCCTTCTTCAGATGGCCGGCTTCCGGCTTGCTGAGCTTCTTCTCGGCCACGTCGCCGAAGCCCAGCTGGACGGCAGTGTAGCCGTCGGTCTCAACGGTCTTCTTCTGAGTGACGACGCAGGGGCCTGCTTCCACAACGGTAACAGGGATCACCTTGCCGCTCTCATCGAAGATCTGGGTCATACCCACTTTTTTGCCGATGATTGCTTTCTGCATTGTTGGTTTCTCCTTTTTTAATAGGTTATTGGTCGATAAGCCCATTGGGTAAGCTTGCCGACATGACCCGTCCGCCCGATGCCAGACAGTGCGGGCTGCTGCAGGGGTTTGATCCTTACAGCTTTATCTCAATCTCAACGCCAGCCGGCAGATCCAGGCTCATCAGGGCCTCCACGGTCTTCTGGTTGGGGTTGAGGATATCGATCAGTCTCTTGTGGGTTCTGCGCTCGAACTGCTCCCGGGAGTCCTTGTTGACGTGGGGGGAGCGAAGGATGGTAACCACTTCCTTCTTAGTGGGCAGGGGAATGGGTCCGGAAACCTGCGCGCCGTTGCGCTTGCCGGTCTCCACGATTTTTGCCGCGCTGGAGTCGATCAGCTGGTGATCGTAAGCCTTCAGCCGAATGCGGATCATCTGGTTTGCCATGGTTTGTTTCCTCCTTGAATTACGTACTCAGTTTGCGTAGTGTCTGGGTACGGTCGAACTGTTTTATCCGCGCCGCCGTGCGTATCATTCAGCGCCATGAAAAATGGCCGACCGAGGCCGACCCCTTCTCTGGCCCAGCGATATACGCAAGCGCAGATCCAAGCAGTTCAGCCGCCCGATGACCGGACATACTCCGCGGAAGTTACCGCCCTTCGGCGCAATCTCCCGCATCATCGCAGTGCATGGCGAGACCACTCGCACACGCCCGTTTATATTATCATGGTTTTCACGCTTTGTCAAGAGAAAATTCAGAATAAATCACAAATATTCCGCCTGACTTTCGGTAATATCGCAGAAATTTCTTCAGGTACGCAAAAGGACGTGCATGCCTTAGCCTTCAGTACCACAGACCATATTCTCCGCTGTCCGAGGACAATATAAATTGCCTGAACTCCCTCATGAATTCAGGCAATTCATAGTTTTCCATCGGCTGATCTCAGTCTACCCAGCCGTACTCCTCCAACTGCTGGTAACAATCTTCACATACAAATCGGATCCCCGCATAGACTGAATAGTGACGATCCGCGTCATCGCCGCACAGATCGCATTCGGAAGAGCAGTTATTGCAGTAAGCGTATTTCTCTCCTGAACTATGTTTATATATCTTTGTCGGAGTCCTTCCGCAGTTCTCACACGGCTCAGACGAACAGCCCGTTGCCAGCAGGATCGTCAGCGCAGCGATAATCAGCAGACACAATATGGCTTTGCTTTCTCTTTTCATGATTTTCACCCTTCAGTCATTCCTTTGTGATAAAACAGTTTCATCGGAGAGTGTTCGTTCAAATTTATGGATCTTCGTTCCCTGCCAGGTCAACATTCCTACATCCCCAACGACCAGTTGATTTTTCGAATTTGCGTTGAGCCGCAGTCTTCTCCCGTCCTGCGTTTCAAACAGCACCCAGATCTCTCCAAGTACAATCTCTCCGGCAGCAATGCGCTGCATATCCACGAGTTTTGCTTTTTGTGTTTTTATGGGATGCTTGTTGATTTCTGACTCTTTTTTCCTGGCTATGATACCGTAAGCAGTCCACAGAACAATATTCAGGCCAACCAGAGTCAGCAAAAATAAAAACAAATCTTTCATTCTTTCGTTCCTCAATACTGGGGCGGGTTTTCTTCTTTTACGATCACGGACCCAACCAGCGCCCCCACTCCCGCGATACAGACAACTACGGCAATCGCCTTCATCCAATCCGCGTTTTCTGAAGCTGCTTGGCTGCCGCCCATGGAACCGCTTCCAATCTGTCGGTACTCCCCGTCGATTATGACTCCCGTTTGCACCTGTATGGGTTTAGACTCTTCCTTGACATAGCCCGCAACCGCAAACAAGACCACCGCACAAGCCAGCAAGACTACCGCGCATCCTCTGAGTATTTTTTTCATCAAACCTCTTCCTTTCTTTTCATCCCATGTCCGTGTTTTTTTCGCATGATTCCCAATCTACAGTGTGTCCACGCGAACAAAGTTCTCTCTTTATACTAGGAGTTAATCTTCGTCCGGCTTGGGTATGCCTCATTATATTCTACTTATATAAGTATATCAATTCGCATTTTTCGCAAAAATATACTTCCATAATTATACATAAGCAGATTAACATCCGCTAATATGTATATACTTATCTAAGTATATACAGTGAAAGGTGGCAAAAATGAAGTATTCTGAGGCGCAAAAAGAGGCCACAGCCCGTTATAATAAGAAAGCCTACGATTGGATCAATATCTTTGTAAAAAAGGGGGAGCGGCAAAAGATCAAAGACTTTGCCGCCAGTCAGGGAAAAAGCCTGAACCGTTTTATTTGTGACGCCATTGAAACGGAAATGAACCGACATAACGAAACCGAGTGATTACGTACCAACAATGCGTAACCACTCGGTTTTCTTATTTTTTCAGTTCCCACAGGTTTACCTGACTGGCCTTTTCATACAGCCGCAGATAGCTTTCATACCGGCTGGGCTGGAGACGGCCTTCCTCCACCGCCCGGCGCACAGCGCAGCCCGGCTCGGCCCGGTGGGAGCAGTCGTCAAAGCGGCACTGTCCCAGAAGCGGGCCAAAGTCCGGGAAGGCGTACTGCAGATTTTCCTTCAGGATCAGCTCCATCTGGTCGGTGTCAAAGGAGGAAAAGCCCGGGGTGTCCGCCACCAAAGTTCCCTCCCCCAGATCGTACAGCTCCACATGCCGGGTGGTATGCCGGCCCCGGCCCAGCTTCTCGGAAACCGCTCCCGTCGCCAGGCACAAGTCCGGGCGCAGCCGGTTCAGGATGCTGCTTTTGCCTACGCCGGAGTTTCCGGTAAAGGCCACCAGCTTCCCCCGGATTGTCTCCCAAAGCCCATCCACCCCGTCGCCGGTCTCGGCGCTGGTGCGGATCACCGGGAATCCGGCGCTTTCATAGATCCTTACCAGATCCCGGGCGGGGTCTAAGTCGCATTTGTTGACGCACAGGATCACCGGCACCTCCTGATCGCCGGCAATGGCCGCCACCCGGTCAATCAGGTAAGGCTCCGTCACCGGGTTGACGTTGGCGGCGAACACCACCAGGGCGTCCACATTGGCTACCGCGGGACGGATGAAGCTGTTTTTTCTGGGCAGGATCTTTTCCACCATGCCCTTGCCCTGCTCCACGGTGATCTCCACCAGATCTCCGGTGAGGGGACTGCATCCCTCTTTCCGCAGAATCCCCCGGGCCCGGCACCGGATCAGGCTTTCGTCCACCCGCACATCATAAAATCCGCTGATGGAGCGCAGGATCCGTCCTTGTAAACGCCTTGTCATCTTGTATACTCCACTTCCACGGAAGTGTAATACTCTCCGTCAATATAAAGATCGTAGGTCACCGTACCCACGCCGGTCAGATTACAGATAAAGCTCGTGATGCCCGGCTGAACCTCCTGGGCCTCCACCACCTCTTTGCCGTCTTGGAAAATGCTCAGCACATAGGGCTCTTCCCGCTCCGGCAGATCAAAGTTGACTCTGACCTTCTCCGGCTCCGGCTCTGTCCAGGGATCTTCTGTAGAGGGCTCCGTTTCCTCCGGGCCCTTGGATACCTGCAAGGTGATCTGGGTGGTCACATCCACTTCCTCATTTTTTTGTACGGACTGGAAGATCACCTCGCCCTTGGGCTTCAGGCTTTCCACTTCTTCCGTGGTCACGTTTGTAAAGCCGCCCTGCTCCAGAATCTCCTTGGCCCGGCTCACCTCCAGCCCCAGCACATTGGGCATTTTGGCGGTAATGATATCCGGCCCGGTGCTGACAATGAGATACACCGTCTGCCCCGGCGTCAGCTCTGACCCGGCGGAAGGCTCCGTGCGGATGACCACACCGGCCTCATAGACGTAGCTGGCCTCCTGCTTCGTCACAGGGATGTAGCCCTGACCGGACAGCAGAGTCTTTGTCTCTTCCCCGTCGCTTCCGGTGAAGTTCTCCATCACCGCTGTCTCCGGCTCTTCTCCCAGGCTGACGGTGATCACCAGATCCGAACCGACTACCACCTGGCTGCCCCCGGCAGGCTCCTGGTGCATGATCTGGCCTTTGATATAAACATCGTCATACTGCCCCGGCTGAAGCCGGATGGTAAAGTCGCTGTACTTATCCTGCATATCCTCGGAATACATATCTCCGATCAGGTAGGGAACCTCCACCAGCTCCTTCTGCTGGTTCAGCAGCACCCCGTTGAACAGAGCAATCAGGAAGATCACAATGGCGATAATCGCCACGGCGCTGCAAACTACAACGGCGGTGGTTGCCACCCGGCTGCGCTCCTCCCGCTGCTGGCGCTGCTGCTGTATCTGCTGGTTCTTGCGGCGCTGCTGCGCCCGTTGGGGGGCGTCGTTGTTCCGCACAGCGGCGCTTTGACCGGTGCTGTGCCGGATTTGGCTTCCCTGGGCCGCGGTTCGGGGCCGCGCTCCCTCAGAAGAACGCTCCGGCGCCTGTCCGGTTCTGGCCTGGACCTTTTTGTCCGCCGTGGTCATCCGCTGGTTGATTATGGGAATGGTGGGAATGGTTCGGGTGGCGTCGTCCACAATGGTGTGGTAGGCAAAAACGATCTCCGGATTTTTCCGGAATTCCTCCATATCCTGGAGCATTTCCGTGGCGGAAACGTACCGGTCCTTGATCTCCAGAGACATGCTCTTCATAATGATCTGTTCCAAGCCCTTGGGGATATTGGGATTGAGGGAGGAGGGCGCGGCCGCGCCGCCGTTGATATGCTGGATAGCCACAGCCACCGGGGATTCCCCGTCGTAGGGAGGCCGTCCGGTCATCATCTCATACATAACAACGCCCAGGGAATAGATGTCGGAACGATTGTCCGTATGGCCGCCCTTGGCCTGCTCCGGGGAGATATAGTGGACGCTGCCCAGAGCCTCCTTGGTCAGGGTATTGCTTTTGCTCATGACCCGGGCAATGCCGAAGTCCATGACCTTCACCGAGCCGTTTTTCAGCACCATCACATTGTGAGGCTTGATATCCCGGTGAATGATGCCCCGGCTGTGGGCGTGCTCTAAGCCCTTGGCGATCTGCATGGCAAAATGCAGGGTCTCTTTCCAGTTCAGCACCCCTTTTTTCTCCATATACTGCTTCAGGGAAATGCCGTCGATCAGCTCCATGACGATGTAATTGGCGCTCAATGTAGAAGAAACGTCATAGACCTGAACAATATTGGGATGGCTCAGCATGGCCACCGCCTCGCCCTCCGCCCGGAACCGGCGGCGGAACTCCTCATCCTGGGCAAATTCATCTTTCAGTATCTTAATGGCCACCAATCGGTTCAGCCGGTGGCAGCGGGCTTTATATACAACGGCCATGCCGCCGGTGCCGATGATCTCCAGAATCTCGTACCGGTCATCCAAAAACCGTCCAATATATTGATCCATATTTTGGTTTTGCTCCTTTCGCTCCACTGGCTAAATCAAAATCATAACGCTGGTCACGTTATCCGGGGCGCCGCGGTTTTTGGCAATGTTCAGCAGCCGCTTGCAGCATTGCTGCTTGTTGACCCCATGAACCGCCTCAAACAAGATCTCCTGGTCGTCCAAAAGATTGCTCAGCCCGTCGGAACACAGGAGCAGATAGTCGCCCCTGTTCACATCCAGATGAAAAATGTCGCACAGAACCGTGGGCTCTGTACCGATGGCCCTGGTAATGAAGTTTTTTCCCGGATAGGTCTTGGCCATTTCCGCCGTCAGATCTCCCCGATCCACCATCATCTGCACCAGGGAATGATCCTTGGTTACCTGCCGGATCCCGCCCCGGCCCATGTAATAGGCCCGGCTGTCTCCCACGTTGACAATGGTAGCCTTCCGTCCCCGGGTCACCAGCGCCGCCACCAGAGTCGTGCCCATACCGTCGAATTCCTCAAACTGCTGGGACTGATCGAACACCGTAAAATTAGCCAGCTTCACCGCGCTGCGGAGCATCTGGTCGATTCTTTCCTGATCCAGAGAGGGCTTCCATGTTCTGCGGATCTCCTCCACAAACACATCCACCGCCAGGGTGCTGGCAATATTGCCGGACTTGGCGCCGCCCATTCCATCGCAGACGACACACAGCAGGCTGCCCCGGTCAAGCTGTTCAATTTGGTAAGCATCCTGATTCTGTTTTCGGACGCAGCCCAGGTCTGTCAATCCCCAGCTTTGCATAGGCGTGGCTCCTCTCGGTATTTTTTTCACAGTGCGCGCACTGTATGGGTGTCCCGGGCGCGCTTCCCGGGATCAGCAGCGTTCAACGGCAAACCGTTTTCCCGCCGGAAAGCCTTCTTTTGCCGTTGTTCGACATATACTATTATAATAAGGTACGCAGGAATTACAAGGGCCTTATTTGCCCTGGTTATACTTTCTTCTCAGCTGGCCGCAGGAAGCGTCAATATCGCTGCCCAAAGTCCGGCGCACGGTAGCGGTCACGCCCCCCTCTTCCAGCAGCTTCTGGAATCTTGCCACAGCCGCCTTGCTGCTGGGCTTCAGAGGGCTTTCCTCCACATGGTTCAGGGGGATCAGGTTCACATGGGCCGGCAATCCCTTCAGCCGCTGCAGCAGCTCCCGGGCGTTGTCCTCGGAATCGTTGACCCCGTCGATCATGGCGTACTCAAAGTGGAGACGCCGGGAGGTGGCGGCATAATACCGGCGGCAGGCCCCAAGAAGTTCCTCCAGGGGATACGCCCGGTTCACCGGCATGATCTTATTGCGAATGGCGTCGTTGGAGCCGTGAAGAGAGATGGCCAGGCTGATCTGCAATTTCCGCTGGGCCAGCTGGTCGATCTTCGGCACCAGGCCGCAGGTGGACAGGCTGATGTGGCGCATGGAAATGTTCATCCCCTCCGGGCTGTTCACCAGCTCCAGAAAGCGCATTACGTTGTCAAAATTGTCCAGCGGCTCCCCGATGCCCATGAGAACGATGTGGGATACCGGCAAACCGGAGTCGATCTGGGTAAACAACACCTGGTCCAGCATTTCAAAGGGCTCCAGCCGCCGCACCAATCCGCCCAGGGTGGAGGCGCAGAAGGCGCAGCCCATGGCACAGCCCACCTCCGTGGAGATGCACACGGTGTTGCCGTAGTGATAGCGCATGAGCACCGTTTCCACGCAGTTGCCGTCGGACAGCTGCCACAGATATTTGATTGTGCCGTCCCGCCGGGATTCCTGCTTTCTGGCCACCACAGGCGGATGGATGGGATATGTATCCGCCAGGGTGTCCCGCAGGGCTTTGGGCAGATTGGTCATCTCCTCATAGGAGCGGACGCCTTTGTGAAGCCAGCCGTAGACCTGTTTCGCCCGGAAGGCGGGCTGCCCCAGCTGTTTGAGAACCTCCGTCAGTTCCGGCAGCGTCATGGATTTCAGGTTCATGCTTTCCTCCCAAGTCGGCAGATAAAGAAGCCGTCGGTATCATAGTCTCCCGGGATCAGGGTGAGCATCCCGGTCTCATTTTTCGGAAAGATCCCGGGAAGATCCAGCTTTTCCGGTAAATAGTCCGGATGTTCCTTCAGAAACCCTTCCACCACCTCTTCATTTTCCCGCTTCAGCACGGTACAGGTGGAGTAGATCAGGATCCCGCCGGGCCTGACATACCGGGCCTGGTTATTTAAGATTCTGCTTTGCAGCTCAGGCAGCGCCTTCATCTGCTCCAGATCCTTGTAGCGGATATCCGGCTTTTTCCGGATGATTCCCAGTCCCGAGCAGGGCACATCCGCGATTACCACGTCCATTTTTTCTTCCCATTCCGGGACAAAGATTGTGGCGTCCTGCTGCCGGACGGTGATGTTGGTCAGTCCCAGCCGCTGCGCGCCCTTTTCGATCAGGCCGGTCTTATGCCCATGGATATCGCAGGCGGTAATCTGTCCCCTGCCGCCCATGGCAATGGCCGTGGCAAAGCTTTTCCCTCCCGGGGCGGAGCAGCAGTCCAGCACCCGGATATCCTCCTGAGGCAGTCCGGCGCACAGTACGCTCAGCTTTGCCGCCGGATCCTGAACGTAAAACAGCCCCTTCTGAAAGGCTTCCAGCTTCTCCATGCTGCCGGTGCCGGAAAGCACCAGGCAGTCCTCCATCCAACCGTGGGGGCGGACGGTGACCTGCTGGGCCTCCAGCTGCCTGACCAGGGCTTCCCCGGTGGTTCGCAGGGTGTTCACCTGGATCATGGTCTCCGGAGCGGCGTTGTCCGCCATAAGCATGCCCTCCAGCTTTCCCTTGGGAAGATTATCCTTCAGCAGGGAGATCAGCGGGTCGGGATGGCTGTACTTGTCGGCATAGGAAGCGGGTTCTTTCAGTTCCCCTTTCTTCCTGGCCCCATTTCGCAGCACCCCGTTGACCAAGGACGCGGCCCTGGGATTTTTCACATATTTTTTTGTCAGCGCCACAGATTCGTTCACCGCGGCGCTTTCCGGGATCTTATCCATTTCGTAAAGCTGATACAGCCCCATATGAAGAATGTCCCGGGTCACCGGATGCAGATCCTTTATCCTCCCGGCGAGCAGCTGCCCCAGGTAGAAATCCAGCTTTCCCCGGTTCTGTACCACACCGTAGCACAGCCGGGTGGCCAAAGCCGCGTCCCGGGGATCCAGCCGGTCCCGGGCAATATAGGTCTTGAGCACCCCGTTGGACCAGGCCCCCTCCTTGCGGCAGGCCATCAGCGCGTTCAGCGCCGTTTCCCGGGCGCCCATTACAGCTGAAGCGGGTGGCCCCGGAAGTAATCCGCCGCCGCCATCCGCTTGCCGCCTTCCGCTTGCAGGGAGGTGATCTCCACCGCCCCATCCGCGCAGGCGATCCGCAGGCCGGTTTTGGTCAGACCCAGGATCTGCCCCGGCTGACCGCTGCCCTCCACCACTTTGGTCTCGTGAACCTTAAAGGTCTTTCCCTGCAGCTCCATGGTGGCCACCGGCCAGGGGTGCAGGCCCCGAACCTGGTCATGAACCTGTCGGGCGGTTTTGGAAAAATCAATGGGACACATGGATTTATCCAGCATGGGCGCGTAGGTTGCCTTCTCATGATCCTGGGGCACACCGGCCACCGGCCCCGCCTGGAACCGGCGCAGGGTCTTGCTCAGAAGCTCCGCCCCCAGCACCGCCAGCCGGTCCAGCAGCTGCCCGGCGGTCTCGTTTTCCCCAATGGGGGTTTTGGCCACGTCGATCATGTCTCCTGCGTCCATTTCCCGGCACAGATACATGGCGGTGACGCCGGTCTCCTTCTCCCCGTTCAGCACCGCCCACTGGTACGGGGCGCTGCCCCGGTACTTGGGCAGGAGGCTGGCATGAATGTTGATGCAGCCAAGCTCAGGCACGTCCAGCACCTTCTGGGGCAGGATCCGGCCATAGGCCACCACGGCGCAGACATCCGGCCGCAATACCTTCAGCTGCTCCACCGACTTTTCTTCCCGGAAGTTCTCCGGCTGGAACACAGATATCCCATGGGCCAGGGCCACTTCCTTCACCGGGGAAGAGACCATTTTCATCCCCCGGCCCTTGGGGCGATCGGGCTGGGTATAAACCCCAACCACATCAAAGCCCTCTTCCAGTATTTTCTTCAGACATACCGCCGCGATGTCCGGCGTTCCCATAAACACAACTCTCATGCGTTTTCCTCCAAAACAGGGAGCTTATTCTTCGTCCTCCGCCATCAGCTCTTCCTCGGTGAGGAAGCGTTCCATGACCTGGGTATAGACGATCCCGTCCAGATGATCCAGCTCATGGCAGAAGCAGCGGCCGATCAATTCTTCCCCTTCCGCTTCAAACCATTCTCCGTTCCGATCCTGGGCGCGAACCTTGGCATAGTAGGGCCGTTTCACCAAGCCGTACTTTCCCGGCACGCTGAGACAGCCCTCGGGACCGATCTGTTCTCCGGAGGTCTCCACCAGGCTGGGGTTCACCAGCTCCAGGATCCCGTCCCCGGTGTCCACCACCACTACCCGCCGGAGGATTCCCACCTGGGGCGCCGCCAGACCTACCCCGTTGGCCTCCGCCAGGGTCTCGGTCATATCATCCAGCAGTTTATGCAGCCGCCGGTCAAACTTCTCCACCGGCTTGCAAACCTTGTGCAGGGCCGGTTCCCGATCGGTCAAAATTCTACGGATTCCCATATTCCCATCCTCATTTCTCTAAATCCTGCCGAGACTCCGCCCCGGCACAGTTTCAATCGAAGCCATTCACGTCCACAAAAGCGGTGATCCCCCGGTTGGCAGGATCCCGGCTGAACTGACGCAGCAGATAAGCCACCAGCAGACGCAGATTTTTTGTCATCCGGCACCGCAGGGTCAGCTGATAACGAAAATGGTAATTGATCTTCGGCACGGCGCAGGGGGCAGGCCCCAGAACCGCGCAGTGTTCTTCTTTGTAAATGTCCTGCTTCAGGCACTGATTCAGGCTGTCCCGGAATTTGGCCGCGCCCCGAAGCACGGCGGTCTCCTCCTGTCCGGAGAAGGTAAGGCTGGCATAATCCCCAAAGGGGGGCGCATTCTGCACCCGGCGCAGGTTGATCTCCAGGTCATAAAATCCATCGTAGTCCTGCCTGGCAGCCAGGCGGATAATCTGATGCTCCGGCGCCAGGGTTTGGATCACAGCCCGGCCGGGAGCGTCCCCCCGGCCGGCTCTGCCCACCACCTGGGTGAGCATGTTAAAGGTGGTCTCTCCTGCCCGCCAGGAGGGGGTATACAGGCTCAGATCTCCGTCCAGCACCCCAACCAAGGTGACATCGGGCAGATTCAGTCCCTTTGCTACCATCTGGGTGCCGATGAGTACCGGGATCTTCTCTTCCTGGAACCGCTGCAAAATTTTTTCGTGGGTGTTCACGGCGCTGACGGTGTCCGCGTCCATCCGCAAGGTCTGCATATCGGGAAACAGGTCTTTCAGCTCCTGCTCTACCTTCTGGGTGCCGGTGCCGATGGTTTTCAAGGGGCCCGCGCAGGCCGGGCACCGCTGGGGGGCCGGCTGGGAGAAGCCGCAGTAGTGGCACATCAGCCGGTGATTGGCGCTGTGATAGGTCAGCCGGACGCTGCACCGGGGACACTCCGGCGTTTTCCGGCAGTCCACACAGACCAGAGCCCGGCTGTTGCCCCGGCGGTTCAGGAGCAGTATGGTCTGCTGCCCCGCCTCCCGGGTACGGCACAGCTGCTCCCGCAATGGGATGCTTAAGGAAAGGTTGTTCCCCAGCTCCAGCTCCTGGCGCATATCCACAATGTCCACCTGGGGCAGGGGCTTCCCGCCAAAGCGCTGCTTCAGGGTATACATCCGGTAAAGGCCGGATTTTGCCCGGTACATGCTTTCCACCGACGGGGTGGCGGAGCCCAGCACCACCAGGGCCTTTTCCTTGGCGCCCCGCCACAGAGCAACCTCTTTGGCGTTGTACCGGGGGGAATTCTCCGATTTATAGGAATGCTCCTGCTCTTCGTCCAGGATAATCACCCCGGGCCGGCAGGGGGCAAATACCGCCGAGCGGGTGCCCAGAATCACCTTTGCCTGCCCGCTTCGGATCCGCTTCCACTGGTCGCAGCGCTCCCCGGTGCCCAAGCTGCTGTGGAGCACCGCCACAGACTCGCCGAACCAGGCCGCCATCAATCCCAGAAGCTGGGGGGTCAGGGCGATCTCCGGCACCAGAAGCATGGCGGCTTTCCCTTCCTCCAGGCAGCTTTGGATCAGCCGGATATACACCGAGGTCTTTCCGGATCCGGTAACGCCGTACAGCAGCGCCGCGCCCGGCTCCTCCTGCCCCATCTGCTCCCGGAGGCCCTCAAAGCAGCGCCGCTGCTCTTCATTCAATACCAGTGGCCCGTCCAGCTTCACCGGACGGATCTCCCGGCACCGGAGCACCGGCCGATGGGTCAGCGTCAGATATCCCAGCTTTTCCAGCCGCTTCACGGCGCCGGAGGAAGCGCCGGTAAAGTAACACAGCTCCTTCACCGAAACCGCCTCCAGGCCGCACAACAGTTCCAGCAAGCTTTTCACCCCAGGGGACGTCCTGGGCCGGGCGGCATAGGCCATGGCTTCTTCCGGCGTCACCGCCAGGGAGGCGATCTTCTCGGTTTTGTCATTGGTTCGCCGCTGAAAATCCGTCCGGGCAGAGATCCATTTTTTCCGCAGAAGATAGGCAAGCACATTTTCCCGCTGATCCTCCTGGGGGATCCGCTGTGCCAGCACCGTTTCCTCCGCCTCTCCTCCCAGTTCCTCCAGAAAGGTAAGAATCTCCAGGGCGTTCTGTTTGCGAATAACCGCTTCCTTCCAGGACCGGTCCTCTGTCAGAGCAAAGGCCTGCTTGGTCTGAAACCACAATCCTGCCGGAAGCATGGCCCGGATGGCGTCATAGTAGGTGCAGAAATACCGCTCCCGCATAAACGCCCCCAGCCGCAGCTGCCATTGGGCCAGAAGGGGCTCTTCATCCAGGCACTGCTCCACGGACTTAAGGGCTCTGTCATCCCCGGGTTCCACCGCCAGCACAATGCCTTCGGTGCGCTTGTTTCCTCTGCCGAAGCTGACCAGAACCCGATGTCCGGGGCACAGCTCCATCCCCTCCGGGATAGAATAGGAATAGGGCTTATCGATTGCGAAATTTGCCGCCGCGACAGCAATTTTCCCGATCATAAAAGCCCCTCCTCCGTCATTGCCTGAGCCGCTGAAGAAATCCGCCTGTATTTCAGGTTCTTTCTTCCCCGCCCCGGGCGCTTAATTTTTGTACTCGTCCTTGATCGTAGCGGTCAGCAGGCCGTCGGCCACTTCCTGAATGGCCATGGTTACCGGCTTTTCCGGCAACTCCTCCTGGAAGGCCTCCGCCTCAGCGGAGATCTGGCGGGCCCGATGGGCCACCACATTCACAAGCAGATAACGGCTGTCCACATTCTTCAGCAGATCCGATACAGGGGGGTAAAGCATAAATTGATTCCTCCAATAATTAATCTTTCAACTTGGCAATGATATTGAGTATTTCCTCGGCGCAGCGATCCGCGTCGTCGTTGACCACGATGTAATCGTACCACCAGCGCTGTTCCATTTCCCAAACCGCCCGCTTTAAGCGCATGGCGATTTGATCCTCGGAGGTATCCCCCCGGCCCCGCAGACGGCGCTCCAGCTCTTCTCTGGAAGGGGGCATAATGAAGATCAGCGTGGCTTCCGGCGCCGCCTGCTTCACCTGCCTGGCCCCGTTGGGCTCAATGTCCAGCAGTACGTCCCCCCGCTCCATTTTTTCCTCAGCCTGACGGCGGGGGGTGCCGTAGTAGTAGGTATTGTGGCTGTCATATTCCAGGAAGGCCCCTTCCCGGATCATCTCTTCAAAGCGCTCTTTGGTGACGAAGTAATAGTGAACTCCGTCAATCTCATTGGGCCGGGGGGGTCTTGTGGTTGCGGAGACGGAAAAGGAAAGATCCTCCCGCTTTTCCATCATCCGGCCCAGCACAGTGCCCTTGCCCACACCGGAAGCGCCGGAGATCACAACTAATTTTCCTTTGCTCACTGGATTTCCTCCTTGCTTTCCGGCTCCGGCTGGTCCATCCACCGGGCATAAATGGTTTCCGTAGAAATGGCGGATAAAATCACATGGTCGGTGTCCATCAGAATCACCGCCTTGGTCTTGCGGCCGTAGGAGGCGTCTATGAGCATCCCCCGCTCCCGTGCCTCCTGAATCACCCGCTTGATGGGGGCGGAATCCGGCGACACAATGGCCAGCACCCGGCCTTCCGCGATCATGCTTCCAAAACCAATGTTGATCAGCCTCATAGCCGCTCCTTATTCAATATTCTGGGTTTGTTCCCGAATCTTTTCCAGCTCCGCCTTGATATCAACCACGATCCGGGCCAGCCGGACGTCGGAGCATTTGGAGCCGATGGTGTTGGCTTCCCGATTCATCTCCTGGAGCAGAAAGTCCAGCTTTCGGCCGATGGCGCCGCCTCCTGAGAGCATGGCGTTCATCTGCCGCAGGTGGCTTCTAAGGCGCACCGTCTCCTCGTCCACCGCCACCTTGTCGGCGAAAATGGCCGCTTCCGTCAGGATCCGGCTTTCGTCAATGGCCGTGTTTGCCAGCACCTCTCTCAGCTTATTTTCCAACCGGCCCCGGTAATCGGCCACGGTCTGACCGCTGCCTGCCTCCACCTGGGAAACCAGCTCCACAATGGTATCTCCCCGGCCCCGCAGATCCTGCTCCAGAGCCTGTCCTTCCGCCGCGCGCATGGCGTCAAACCCGGCAAGGGCCGTCTGCACCACGCTCAGAAGATCCGCCCGAAGCTGATCCTCATCCACCTGGGGCTTTTCCACGGTGAACACATCCGGCATCCGGGAGAGCAGGGATACGCTGATATCGTCTTTCACGTTAAACTGGGACGTCATCTGCTTCATGGCGGCAAGATACCCTTCCACCATGGCGGTGTTCAGCGTGACCTGTACATCGGCGGCGGTCTCCGCCCGGAAGGAAACGGTCACATCCACCTTCCCCCGGGAGATGGATGCCTTTACCGCCTGCTTTACCGTGTCCTCGGCGAAGGATAAGCTGCGGGGCATCTTCACCGTGCAGTCCAGATAGCGGTTATTCACCGAGCGGACTTCCACCGTAAATTCCCGGCCGTTGACGGTTTCCACTGCCCGGCCGTAGCCGGTCATACTTTTAACCATGGATATTATCCCCTTTTCCTCCCGCTTTTACCAGGGAATTCCCGGCGAAAGCGGTGATCGTATAATTCAGCTGGGTTTTTTTCAGAACCTTGCGGTCATAGACCACCACCAGGGCGAAGGCCAGCACAAATCCCAGGCACCCCATCAGAGCCCCCAGGTTTCCCATGAGCGTCCCCAAGCAGTAGCCTCCAAAAAACAGCGCCAGAGGCAGCACATACAGCACCGCCGCCGCCTTCAGCACCGGCCCGGCGGCGGACTCCACCTTCACCAGGTCTCCTGCCCGGGCGCCGATGGGATTGTCCGCGGTAAATACCACCGCCTCCTGAGCGGCGCCGCAGCCGGAGCATTTGTGGCAGTCCCCGGAGCAGGCGCTCTGGCGCACATGGATTACCTGGGCGGTGCCGTTGTCAAAGCATTTTTTAACCCGAACCAATTGCTCCATACTTCTATCCTTCCCCGCTCTGCACCGTTGCCGACACGGAGTAGGGGCCCATAATGGCGCCCACGGTAGAGAATTCCTCTCCAAAGGTCACGTTGGCCTTGTAGGTAGCGGTTCCTGCCACCGCGTTGGCAAAGTCCACAGTAATGGTGATATCTTCCGCCGTCAGCTTGTTGATGACCCCGGAAG
The DNA here is from genome assembly GCA_944385535.1 of uncultured Oscillospiraceae bacterium. GTDB lineage: Bacteria > Bacillota > Clostridia > Oscillospirales > Oscillospiraceae > Faecousia. The sequence continues at coordinate 22,179 of CALWXR010000027.1, read as the reverse complement.
GCCCTCGAACCTTCACCGTCAGGTTGGCGTTGATGATCTCCGCCTCCATCCCCTCCGGCAGGTTGATGCTGCTAAAATTCTCCACGGTGAACTCCCGGGTGCTCAGACCGGTGAACTGAACGCTCACCGTTGCCTCGCTGACCCCGGTCTGATTGGTAATGCCCTCGGGCAGGGAAATCAAGTAGGTCTGCTCTGTGGATTTTTCCACCGTGGCCAGATCAATGATGGCGATGGTAAGGCTGTCCCCCAGCTCCGCCAGGGCGGCGTCGCTGCCGGAAACCCGCAGCGTGGAGGGCGTAACGGTCACGGTGGTATTGCTCGCATTCGCGCCGCCGCCGTAGATCACATCCACCTTCAGCTCCAGATCTGTGATCCTCCGGATCCGCATATCCAGCCGGATCTCCTCTACGTTGGTGGTGATCTCGGCCGCGTCCACAGGATTTCCGTCCTTGTCGCACAGGGTATAGCGGTAGCTTTCGCTGATGGACTCCACCTTGTCCGTCAGATCCACCTGGATCACCGCCCGGTCAATCTGATCCGCCACAGAGGCGGGACCCACAATATTCACTGTGGTGTAATCCAGCTGGGCGTTCTCCGTGTCATACAGATAGTCCTCCGACCGGGTTCCGGTCCACAGGATCTCCACCTGGATTTCCTTGGTGACCCGCTTTTCCACATTCACATAAACATCGCTTTGAGAAACCACCTCGAAGGCGTTCTGGGCCACATCCCCGGGATATGAAATGTCATAGTCCAGCAGGATCTTCTGGCCGGGATCGTAGATATTCGCCAGATTTGCCTTGACGGTGATGTTTCCGGAGTTGACCTTGCTCAAATCCAGGCGGGTGCCCGCCAACTCCAGGGTAACGGTGGTGGTAGAGGTGGAGGTAATCATCAGTCCCCGCTCATTGAGAACCGACTCCCCTTCCATGACCACGGGAATATTATAGTAGGTATCCGAGGAATTGGGACTGACGGAAGTGATCACATACAGCCACAAGCCCAAAGCAATGCCAACCGACAATAAAATAGATGTGATTTTATTCTTCATAGCCGTCGGTCTCCTTCTTATGGGTGCTGAGCTTCTGCTTTAAGCGCAGGGCCAGACTCTGCTCCTCCGCGTTTTCTCCGCCGGGACACAGTTCATTATACAATAGCTTTTCCAGAGTCTGGGGAGCCAGATGCCGTTTCAGCATGCCGCCCACCGCCACGGAAATGGTGCCCGTCTCCTCCGAGACGATGATCACCACCGCGTCAGAGACCTCGCTCATGCCCACGCCTGCCCGGTGCCGGGTCCCCAGATCCAGGCTCAGGCGGTTGCTTTCCGACAGGGGCAGCACACAGCCGGCGGCCGCCACCCGGCCATCCCGGATGATCATAGCGCCGTCGTGGAGAGCAGCCTTGGGAAAGAAAATGTTTCGGATCAGCTGCTCTGACACCTGACCGTCGATCTGGGTCCCGGTTTTGAAATATTCATCCAACCGCTGCTCCCGGGCAAACACGATCAGCGCACCCACCTTTTCCCGGCTCATGGTCTCGCAGGCCGTCACAGTCTGGCTGATAACGGTCTCCATCTCCTGAACCGGCTTGGAGCTGCCGGCGAAGATGGTACTCAGCTTCACACTGCCCAGATGATCCAGCATCCGCCGCAGTTCCGGCTGAAACAGGATCACAAAGGCCAGCAGTCCCACAGCCAGGAATTGATCAAAAATAAAGCTCAGGGCATAAAGATGCATGATGTCCGTCAGCCAGGCAAGGATCAGTACCGCAGCCAGAGCTTTGGCGATCCGCAGGGTGTTCCGGGATTTGATCAACGGAAGAACTTTATAAATTAAGAACGCCACAACAGCGATATCCAGATAGTCCGACCACTGCATACCTTTTATCTGCTGAAGCAAGTTCTGAAGGCTTTCCATACACGCTTTTCCCCTTTTATGTCAACTTTCGTAAAGTGCATACTGCGCTATCGTATACTTACCTATTATCCTATCTATTATAGCGAATTCCCCCGGCAATGGCAATAGCCATTGTGTAAAAAAATTATTGCCGAAACCGGGGTAATTTGGATGCGGCACGTAAAACAGCCTGTGTCTGGCTGAAGGCCGCGTCCTGGCCGAAGCTGAGGCGCACCGTCCCGGAGGTAAGGGTGCCGGCGCTTTCGTGGGCCAGAGGAGCGCAGTGAAGCCCCGCCCGGAGGGCAAAGCCCTGGTCTGCCAGCTTTTGTGCCGCTTCCTCGCAGTCCATTCCCGGCAGGAAGGACACCGTCCCGGCCTGATGGGGGCCGGAAAACACCGCCATTCCCAGCCTCTCCAGTCCCTGGGCGCACAGGATCGTCTGGCGGTGTTCCCGGCGGAAGATTTTCTCCGGGCCCACCCTTCGGACATAGGCCATTCCCGCCGCCAGTCCCCCGTAACCCGGCACGTTTAAGGTTCCCGCCTCTAGCCGATCCGGCAGGTAGGATGGCATATCCTGGTTGATGGAATCGCTGCCCGTGCCGCCAAACAGCAAAGGCCGGGCCTCATTCCCGCAAAGCAGCAGCCCGGTGCCCTGGGGCCCCAGCAGTCCCTTGTGCCCCGGCATGGCAATGAAGTCCGCCCCCAGCTTTTCCAGGCTGACCGGCAGACTCCCGGCGGATTGGGCCGCATCGATGATAAAGGGAATATTCCTGTCCCGGCACATGGCCGCCAGTTCCTCCACCGGCAGAATATAGCCGAACACATTGGAAACGTGGGTGAATACCGCCGCCTCCGCCCCGGCGGACAGGGCCCTTTCAAAGCTTTCCAGCGTATCCTCCCAATCAAAGAGCCTGCGGCCCGCCACCGTCACCTGCGCCCCCAGGGCGTGGAGGGGCCTGGTCACCGCGTTGTGCTCAAACCCGGAGATCACCACCCGGTCCCCGGGACGGATCAGGGATCTTATGGCAATGTTCAGTCCGTGTGTGCAGCTGGTGGTCAGCGCCACCTGTTCCGGTTGGCAGTCAAACAGCTTCGCCCCCTCCTCCCGGCACTGATAAACCGTCTCCGCCGCCGCCATGGCGGCCCGGTAGCCTCCCCGCCCCGGGTTGGCGCAGGTCAGCATAGCCCGCTCCACCGCCCGGTAAACAGAGGGGGGCTTGTGGAAGGAAGTGGCCCCATTGTCCAAGTAGATCATACTGTCAATTCCTCCAACTGTCCGTCCGGGCGCTGGCTGTACACCTTGCGCATTGGCACCTGATTCTCCCGCAGCATGGTTACGGCAGGAAAAATATCCTGGGTGCGGATGCTCAGGCTGTAGCCGCAGCCCTGTTCCTCCATCCATTTCGGGGTTCGCCGGAGGGTGCAGCGGATCCCGTTTTGATTCAATAGCTTCTCCCCCCGCTGGGCGAAGGTCACCGAGCGGAAGGTGATATAATATACTTTCATACGAAAACCTCCCGGCTCAATCTATGCCCGAGAAGAAATTTCCGTGCGCTTATTTCCTCCTTCGACAGCAAACTGGTAATTATCCCTAGTTTTTCTGTTATCTTTTCTTTTTTCTCTATTGAATTTCACGTATTCTTGTCGTATAATGAATAAAAATTAATTAGGCGATTGTAAAAGTCAGAAAAAATGAAAATCGAATAGAAATTTTCACGTCAATCCCCTCATTGAGGAGAAAATTTCTGTTGGCTACAAAAGGAAATTGTAAAACTCTTTTGCCGATGACAAGGTGCGGAGAGCGGAGAAAAAGCCGCTACTGCTCATGGCGAAAGCACTTGATTTTCAAGGTTTTTTGAATTTTGCAAACGACTAAATAAAAATTAATTTTAAGGAGGCACACCATGGAACACCATAACCCCCTGCTGACCAATCCGAAAAGCAATCATAAATTCATCACCATCGGCGAGATCATGCTCCGGCTGACCCCGCCCAACTACCAGAAGATCCGCATGGCCAACGAATTCGAGGCCACCTACGGCGGCAGCGAGGCCAACATCGCCCTGGCTCTGGCCAACCTGGGCATCGACTCTACCTTCTTTTCCGTGGTGCCCAACAACTCCATCGGCAAAAGCGCCATCCGGATGCTCCGCTCCAACGACGTCCACTGCACCCCGGTGATCCTGTCCACCCCGGAGGAGACGCCCACCCACCGGCTGGGTACTTACTATCTGGAAACCGGTTACGGCATTCGGGCCAGCAAGGTCACCTACGACCGGAAGCACTCCGCCATCACCGAGTATGACCTGAGCAAGGTGGATATCCCCGCCCTGCTGGAGGGCTTTACCTGGCTCCACGTGTCCGGCATCACCCCGGCCCTGTGCCAGGGCTGCGCGGACTTCATCTTAAACTGCCTGAAAACCGCCAAGGAATTGGGGCTGACCACCAGCTTCGACGGCAACTTCCGTTCCAAGCTGTGGACCTGGGAGCAGGCCCGGGATTACTGCACCTTGTGTCTGCCTTACGTGGATGTGCTGCTGGGCATCGAGCCTTACCATCTGTGGAAGGATGAAAACGACCACAGCAAGGGCGACTGGAAGGACGGCGTTCCCCTGCAGCCCAGCTACGAGGCCCAGGACGAGGTATTCCAGCATTTCATTGAGCGCTATCCCAATATCCAGTGCATCGCCCGGCATGTGCGCTATGTCCACTCCGGCTCTCAAAACAGCCTGAAGGCCTTTATGTGGTACCAAAACCATACCTTTGAAAGTAAGCTCTTTACCTTCAACATCTTGGACCGGGTAGGCGGCGGCGACGCCTTCGCCAGCGGCCTGATCTATGCCATGATGCGCTCCTATAAACCTATGGACATGATCAACTTCGCGGTGGCCAGTTCCGTCATCAAGCACACCATCCACGGCGACGCCAACATCACCGACGACGCCGGAGCCATCAAGGAAATCATGAACATGAACTTCGACATTAAGCGCTGATATCCAAAAAGCATCCCCCTGCGGTCCGCAGGGGGAAATGTTTACTTCTCCAGTCCGTAATAGCGTATCTTCCACTCGTCCCCTTCTTTCACCATATCCAGGGAAAGGGTGGTGAAGGAGTCGGCTTCTTCGCTTTCCAGGAACACCACGCCGATGTAGCCCTCGGTTTCCTGGGTGTCGTTTTCCAGGCCCCGAAGCTGTTGGATGTTCACCTTGGTGCCGTCCATGGGATAGCCCTCCAGCAGCTGGTCAAAGTCCTGGGAAAGAAACAACTGCATAGCTTCCGGATCTCCGGCAAAGTAGGCGGCGGCAAAGACCTTCGCCACATCCTGGGGCCCATCCTCCAAAGCAGCCTGCGTCTGGTCGGTTGTTTCTTCCGGCTGACCCTCAAACTGAACTGTGGCCATCAACGCCTCCACCTCCTGATCCAGGCTGGCGGAGCCTTGCTGGGGATGGTAGTAGGTAAACCGGTAGCCTACCTGGTTGGCAACCACATCGTACCGGGTAGCCATCCGGCTTTCTCCGCTTTCCTCGTAGGCAAAGGTCAGCTTGTTGGCGTCCATGCCGCCCACCGTGGTTTTCGACAGCTCCAGCAGCACGCCGCTGGTATACTGCTGGGAGATTTGATCCTGATATTCCGCTTCCTCCAGGCTCAGATCCACCAGCCAGGCCTCGCTGCGCTCCAGGGAGAACACGGTCATGCCCAGATCCTGATCGTAGAAGGCGTTCACGCCCCCGTCCTCATTCTGCTGGGTTTCCTCCTTCCAGTGGTCCGGATAGGAAAAGCAGATCCCGTAGTCCAAAAATTCAACCGTAGCGGCCGGATCTTCTCCGGTTTCCTCCACTGCCAGCTGTCCCGTCGTCACAGCCGACTGGGGATCCGGGTCCGCGGAAAACTGGGGCTGGGTACCCCTGTCACGAAGCAGAAAGCTTCCTCCCACCGACACCGCCACCACCAGGCAGGCCAGGGCCGCCGCTGCCTTCCAGCCACCCCGGCGGGGCGCGGCTGCCTTCATGGTGTAGCGTCCGTCCGTCCCCTGCGCCTTTTCTTTCATGGCCCGCTCAATACGCCGGGCGCAGTCATCGGGCATTTTCATCTGGTCATACGCATTTCTCAACCGTTCTTTCATGGTTCAGCCCTCCTGTAACATGTTTCTCAATCGGTTCCTGCCCCGCTCCAGCCGGGTGCGCACGGTGCTGCCGGAGATCTTCATGATCCTGGCAATGTCCTCGGTGCTGTAGCCCTCGTAGTAGTACAGATACAGCACCGCCCGGTATTCCGGCTTCAGCCTGCTCAGCGCCTGCAAGGTCTCATCCACCTCCGGCCCGTCAGCGAGAATGGTCTCGTTCAGGGGAACGGTGGTTTTCCACCAGTGGGACCGGAGCAAACTCCGGCACTCATTGGCGGTCACCTGCATCAGCCAGGCTTTTTCCTTTCCGGGCCGGATCCGGGTTTGCTCCATCAGCTTCAAAAAAACTGTCTGGCATACATCCTCCGCTTCCTGGGGATTGCGGGTATAGTTTAAAGCCAACCGGTAGACGTCATTCCGGTAGGATTCAAATAAGTACTGAACATCCATGGCACTGCCTCCTTCTGTATCTTCCTGTCTATAAGACGCGTGAAGCGCCTGTTTTGTCTCACCAAAATTAATTTTTTCGGACGCCCAAGGGCGTCCGAGTGGTTTTATGGAAGCTCTGATTAAATCGGCAAGCGCTGATGCCGAGAGATTTTGGCGCAGGCGAAAGTTCAAAAAGCGGAGGAATACTGTATGTATTTCCCGCTTTTGTCAGCTGCACGGATGGGGCAAAAGATCCGGCATTCAGCTAAAGACGATTTATTCAGAGGTTCCTTATTCCTCCAGCAGGCATACCGCGTGGCAGGCCATGCCGGATCCATCGCCGGTAAAGCCCAGCTTTTCTTCCGTGGTTGCCTTTACATTCACCCGGGAAGGGGCGATCCCCACCGCGGCGGCAATGTTTTCCTCCATCTTTCCGATGTGATCCTTCAGCTTTGGCTTTTGGGCGATCATGATCACATCGATGTTGCTCACCCGATAACCGGCGGCCTTCACCTTTTCCCCCACGATTTCCAGCAGCTTCAAAGAGTCCGCCCCCTTGTACTTAGGATCCGTGTCGGGAAAATGGCGGCCGATGTCCCCCAGGCCCGCCGCCCCCAGCAGAGCGTCGGATACCGCGTGGAGCAGCACATCCGCGTCAGAATGGCCCAGCAGCCCCAAGGGATAATCGATCTTCACCCCGCCCAGGATCAGCTCCCGGCCCTCTGTCAGCCGGTGTACGTCGTATCCATGTCCGATTCTCATTACAGTTCCTCCAGCAGCATTTGGGCAATCTTCAGATCCATGGGGGTGGTGACCTTGATGTTCCGCTCGTCCCCCTCTACGATCTTCACGGTCATGCCCATTCGTTCCACAGCGGAGCAGTCGTCGGTGACTGACGCTCCATCCGTCTCCGCCTTTTTCAGAGCGCCCCGAAGCAGATCATAGTCAAAGACCTGGGGGGTCTGTACGGCGAACAGGGTTTCCCGGTCAGGGGTAGCCTTCACCACCCGGCCCTCCACCACCTTGATGGTGTCCTTCACCGGAATGGCCGGGGCGGCGGCTCCATAGGTGTTGGCCGCCCGAATAACCCGGTCGATGACCTGCCAGGTGATGAGCGGCCGGGCGCCGTCGTGAATCGCCGCCAGCTGGATCCCCTTGGACAGGGCGTTCAGACCCAGATGGACGGACTCCTGGCGGCTCTTGCCCCCTGCTACCACTGCCTTCACCTTGTCCATGTCCTCGCAAAGGCCGGTGATGGGCAGAATCAGATCCTCCCGGGTAACGATGACGATCTCCGACACCGCCTCACAGTCCTGAAAGGCCCGGACAGTGCGCCGGATCATCGGCTCTCCCAGAAGCTGGGCCATCACCTTGTCGATCCCTCCCATTCGGGAGGCGGAACCGGCGGCCACGATCACCGCCCCGCATTTTTTCAGCGGAAGCAGCCGCCGCATAGGCTTGGTGATTTTCTCCATGCTTACAGCTCCTTTACTAAGGTTTTGTAGAATTCCCCTCGAACCATAAAGTTCTGAAACTGGTCAAAGGCGGCGCTGGCGGGACTCATCAGCACCACATCCCCCGGCTGTGCCGCCGCTGCCGCCGCCCGAACCGCCGGTTCAAAACTGCCGCAGTCCACGATTTCCAGATTTTTGGGTTCATACGCCGGGCAATGCTCCACCGCGGCGCGGATCTTCTCCCCGGTGGCCCCTCCTAAGAACAGCTTTTTCACATGGGCACAGATCTCCGGGCCCAGCGCGTCGTAAGGAATGTGCTTGTCATATCCCCCGGCGATCAGGATCACCTTCTCGGAAAAGCTGCGAAGGCCCGCGATGGTGCGGCTGGGGCTGGAAGCGATGGAGTCGTTATAGAACCGAACCCCGTCCTTCACCCGCACCAGCTCGATCCGGTGCTCCACACCGCCGAAGGTGGCTGCCACATGGCGGATGGTTTCGTCACAGACCAGTCCCTCCACCGCGGCAATGGCCGCCATATAGTTTTCCACGTTGTGGATCCCGGGGATGAGAATATCTTTCACCGGCAGCACCGGCTTCCCGTCCCGGCAAATCACATCGTCCTTCAGACACACATACGCATCCCCCCGGCGGGAGAAGAACCGGGTGGTTCCGTTCCCCCGGAAGGAGGCGGTGATGGGATTGTCCGCGTTCAGAATCAGCACGCCCCGGTCATCCTGATACCGGAAGATGTTCTTCTTGGCGTCCACATATTCTTCCATATCCTTGTGGATATCCAGATGGTTGGGAGCCAGATTGGTGACCACCGCCCGCTGGGGGCTGCGAACCATATCCATCAGCTGAAAGGAGCTGAGCTCCACCACCGCCAAGTCCTCCTGCTTCATTTGCCGGGTCAAAGGCAGCAGGGGGGTGCCGATGTTGCCTCCCAGCCAGACAGTCTTACCTTCCGCCTTCAGCATTTCTGAGATCAGGGTGGTGGTGGTAGTCTTTCCGTCGGAGCCGGTGACCGCAAGGATGGGACAGGGGCAGACCTCAAAGAACACCTCCATCTCGCTGGTGACCCGTGCCCCCCGATTCCGCAGTGCCTGAATGGCCGGGTTCCCCGGATGCATGCCGGGGGTCCGGAACAGCACATCCGCCTCCACATGGTCTAAGTAGCCCTCTCCCAGGCTGAGCTTGCAGCCAAGCTTTTCCAGCTCCAGCACCTCTTTGTCCAGCTTTTCCCGGGGGGTGCGGTCGCAGCCTGTTACCCGGCAGCCGAATTCCAGCAGCAGCCTTACCAGGGGCCGGTTACTGACCCCCAGACCCAGGACGGCAATCTTCTGATCCTTTATGGAAGTAAAGTATTGGTCAAATGCAGCATTCATTGTAAATTCCTCATTTCCCGGGCAGGATAGCGGTTTCCTTGGCCCGTTGGGATTAGTATAGCCCTTCCCAAAAGAATTTTCAAGACATTTGACAATTTGCCTTTCATGAAGTACAATATTCCCGCGACCAGGTCGGACAGCCGCGGACTCATGCCGAAAGGCTGAGGATGAGGAAAGTCCGGGCTCCACAGGGTAAGGATAACGGGTAACGCCCGCCGGGGGTGACCCCAGGACAAGTGCAACAGAGAGATACCGCCCCCATTGGGGGTAAGGGTGAAAAGGTGCGGTAAGAGCGCACCCGGCCCATGGAGACATGGGTTTTACGATGTAAACTCTATCCGGAGCAACGCCGTGGAGGGACATATGGCTGACCCGGCCGTCCCGAGGAGGCGGCTTGATCCCCTGGGCAACCAGGGGGCTAGATAGATGGCTGTCAAGACAGAACCCGGCTTACAGACCAGTGTCGTGTAAACAGCGCCGCCCTTTTCAGGACGGCGCTGTTTGTTATTTTTTGGCAGGCTTAGGCTTCCGGTACTTGCGGATCAGCTCCAGAGGCAGGTACATAAGGAGCAGCACCCCGGCGATGATCACCGGGAAGCCATACAAATGGCTTCCCCACAGCTGCTGAAACAGGTACAGGGGATTCCCCGGTTCCGCCCACATGAGGAACATAAAGTTGGTTCCCAGCCATAGATTGATCAGACAGATCGGCGCGGCCATGGCCAGCAGCAGGGCCAGGCATTTCAGAATCCCGCCGGCCCTGGGACGCAGAACCCCGTTCACCGCCAGAACGATGGGATAGGCCGCCAGCAGAATGTGAACGGTAAAGCTGTGGATGTGCATAAAGTTCCCCAGAGGCAGTTCGGCCCAGCTGGGAAACAGCAGCGCCGCCATCGCCCCGGGAATGCCCACAGTATACAGAAAATGATTCAGCGTCTCATTCTTTTTCCTGCTGTGAAAAAGAATGAGAAAAATATTGATGCTGCAAAGATGCAACGGCAGATAGTCCGGTAAATACCGCTGGCCGATTGTTAAGCATGCCATTTTGAACAGCTCATCTCCCAGCAGAAACAGCGCCATTCCCTTTTCCCAGTTTGCTCTGGCCTCGGCCCCGGCCCCATGGTACCACAGGCAGCTTCCCACTGTAAACAGAATAAAAACCGTCAGCCACATCCAATGGATTTTGCCAAACAGGGAAAATCCCACTCCCGGCGGGATCGTCTCCACCGTGTCTAAAAAATACTCCATACCTGATTTTCTCCCATTCCGTACGGATATATGCCCTCCGCCGGCATTAAGCCCCTTTGCCTGAAGCCAACCGCTTCAGGCAAAGGGGCATTTTTTATTCTTCTTCCTTTTTCTCCTGCTCCGCCTCCGGGACAGCCAATCCGGCCACATCGGATACCGGCAGGGAGAAGGCGATGCCCTTGGCCTTTTTCGCCATCCCCATTTCCTTGTAGATGGCGTTCAGAATCGGATCCCGGACCTCCTTTTCCACCACAATCATCAAAATCTCCTTGTCCTGGTGGAGGGTAATGCCGAAGAAGGCGGCGGCGTCCTCCCGAACCACGCCTCTGGCATTCAAAATGGTGCCGCCCCGGGCGCCGTGTTCCCGGGCAATGTCCATCACATCCTCGGCAAAGCCGGAGTTGACGATGGCAAAGATCACTTCATGATTGTCTGTTCTCATATTACACTTCCCTCCCCATACGGTTATCACTTAAGAATCGATACAAATTGACGCCGATGACGCTGCTGAAGGGCACAGCAAAGGAAACGCCCTTCCCGTTACGGATCACCCGGAACTTATCCTCCAGACAGTTCATCACCCGATCCACCATGTCCTCCCGAACCACACTGAGGATCACCGCCTTGTGGGGCTCCAGGCCCAGCAGCTCCACCAGATCGGAGGTGGCAGTGCCCTGCCCCGCCATGACCAGCTGGCAGTTCACGTCAAACTGGCTGATGACGTCCATATAAAACTCGCCTTTTGGACGGTCTACAATGGTAAACAGGAGCTTCAGCTTTTTGATCGCCGAATCATTGACAGTATTATTCATAAGCAACCTCCTGTTACATGAAATTGATGATCTGCTGATCGTCCGCGTCCAGGATCCGCTTCATGGCCCGGCGCTCGTTCACCCGCTCGGCGATGATGCCCTTGAAGCCCAGCAGCTGAATGGTGATCAGGGGCGTCATGGCAACCAGGGCCACAACGCCAAAGGCATCCCGAAGCACCGCGTCCGCACCCTGAAGGCAAACACACACGCCGGTGACAAAGGGAAGAATGAAGGTAGAGGTCATGGGGCCGCTGGCCACGCCGCCGGAGTCAAAGGCGATTGCGGTATATACCGGAGGCACAAACAGAGAAAGGGCCAGGGCGATGAAATAGCCGGGAATGATGTAGTACACCACGGAGAAGTCAAAGATCACCCGGATCATAGACAAGGCAATGGACGCGCCCACGCCCACGCACAAACCGATCATCATGGATCTCTTGGAAACCAGGCCGCCAGTGACCTCCTCCACCTGGGTATTCAGCACATGGATTGCAGGCTCCGCCAGCACCACCAAAATGCCCATTACCAGGCCCAGTCCCACCAGAAATCGGGGACTTCCCTGGGCCAGTTCGTAGCCCAGCTTATAGCCGATGGGCATAAAGCCCACATTCACGCCGGTCAGGAACACCACCAGGCCCACAAAGGTAAAGCCCACGCCCACAGCGATCCGCTTCAGCCGCTTCCTGGGCAGCTTCAAATACAGCCCCTGGCATACCATAAAGAACACCACGATCATGCCCAGGGCCAGGGCCACCTCTTTCACCGTATGGGCGGCCGTATACAGATAACTGCCCAAAATGTCCTCGCTCACCGTATAGTCCGGCACCTGATAGGTCAGATCCTGATTGGAGAAGGTTCCCAGCACCAGCACAGCCAGAATGGGCCCCACAGAGCACAATGCCACCAGGCCGAAGCTGTTTTCCTTGCTTCGCCGGTCGCCCAGCACGCTGGAAATACCGACGCCCAGGGCCATAATGAAGGGCACCGTAATCGGGCCGGTGGTTACGCCGCCGGAGTCAAAGGCCAGGGGCAGAAGATTCTCATTGCCCCGAACCACCAGGATCAGCGCCAGGCCGAACAGGAGCATGTAAAACAGCATCAGGATATGGGAAAGAGACTTTCTGAACACGATCTTCAAAATCGCCACGATCAGAAACGCCCCCACGCCCACGCCCACAGCCATCACAAGCATGGTGCTGTTCATCACGGCGCTGACCTGTTTGGCAAGCACCTGCAAATCCGGCTCCGCAATGGTGATGAGCACCCCAAGAACAAAGCACACACCAAGCAGCAGCCCCAGCCGTTTCTGCCGGGACAGGCCGGAACCCGCATGGGATCCCATGGGCGTCATAGCCAGATCCGCTCCCAGATTGAACAGTCCGATCCCCAAAATCAGCAGCACCGCGCCGATGGTAAATGTGATCAGCTCGGTGGTGGAAAAGGAAAACAGAGGGGTCATCGCCAGCACATACACAATGGCGGTAATGGGCAGTGCCGAAACCAAAGCTTCCACAATTTTTGCCTTCAGTTCTTTCAATAGTCATCACCTTTTTTCTGTGAAATTCATTTATCGGTAACATTATATCACAAAGGTCGGGTTTCTCAAATAAAATAAATTGTAAACACCGCTCTTTACCATTTCTTTGCTTGAATGCCAAAAAATCCCCCAGCCGCAGGGGCTGGGGGAGAAATGTTGTAATCAGATCTTATTCGTAGATCTCGGTAACAACGCCGGAACCAACGGTACGGCCGCCTTCACGGATAGCGAAACGCAGGCCCTTCTCGATGGCGATGGGGGTGATCAGCTCAACGTTCATAACCACGTTGTCGCCGGGCATGCACATCTCAGTGCCTTCGGGCAGGGAGATGATGCCGGTCACATCGGTGGTACGGAAGTAGAACTGAGGACGGTAGTTGTTGAAGAAGGGGGTGTGACGGCCGCCTTCTTCCTTGGACAGGACGTAAACCTGGCCGGCAAACTTGGTCAGAGGATGGATGGAACCGGGCTTAGCCAGAACCTGGCCACGCTCGATGTTCTTCTTGTCGATACCACGCAGCAGAGCGCCGATGTTGTCGCCGGCTTCAGCGTAGTCCAGCAGCTTGTGGAACATTTCGATGTCGGTGACGACGGTGTTCAGCTTGTCCTCACGCAGACCAACGATTTCCACGGGCTCGTTCTTCTTGACAACGCCACGCTCCACACGGCCGGTAGCAACGGTACCACGGCCGGAGATGGTGAACACGTCCTCAACGGGCATCAGGAAGGGCTGGTCAGCCTTACGGTCGGGAGTGGGGATATAGTCGTCAACAGCGTCCATCAGCTCCTTGATGCAAGCGAACTCGGGAGCGTTGGGATCGTTGGACTCGGAGATCAGAGCGTTCAGAGCGGAACCCTTGATGATGGGGGTGTCGTCGCCGGGGAACTCGTACTCGGACAGAGTCTCGCGGACTTCCATCTCAACCAGCTCCAGCAGCTCCTCATCGTCAACCTGGTCGCACTTGTTCAGGAACACAACGATATAGGGCACGCCCACCTGACGGGCCAGCAGCAGGTGCTCACGAGTCTGAGCCATGGGGCCGTCGGTAGCGGCGATAACCAGGATCGCGCCGTCCATCTGAGCGGCACCGGTGATCATGTTCTTGATATAGTCGGCGTGGCCCGGGCAGTCAACGTGAGCGTAGTGACGCTTGTCGGTCTCGTACTCAACGTGAGCGGTGTTGATCGTGATACCACGCGCCTTCTCTTCGGGAGCCTTGTCGATGGAGTCGTAGGCTTCGAACTGAGCCTGACCCTTCATGGCCAGGAACTTGGTGATCGCAGCGGTCAGAGTGGTCTTGCCGTGGTCAACGTGGCCGATGGTGCCAATGTTAACGTGGGGCTTATTTCTTTCAAACTTCTGCTTTGCCATTTGAAATATTCCTCCTGTTATAATTGTTAAATGAATTTTTAAACAGCTAAGGTTTGAGCGCTTCCGCACATCATACACATCATACTACACTTTATGCGGAAACTCAAGAAGAATTTTTGAATTTTCCGGGAAAACCCTTGAAAATCAATCCTTGGAACGGGCCTTGATGATCTCGTCGGTCTTGGACTTGGGCAGCTCGGCGTTGTGGCTGGGCTCCATAGAGTAGTTGCCGCGGCCCTGGGTCTTGCTGCGCAGGTCGGTGGCGTAGCCGAACATCTCCGCCAGAGGCACGTTGGCGTCCACCTGAACGGCGCCGGTACGGGTGATCTGGCCCAGGATGTTGCCCCGGCGGGCGGTGATGTCGCCGATGACAGTGCCCATGTATTCATCAGGCACCGTGACGGAGACCTTCATGATGGGCTCCAGGATGGCCGGGTTGGCCTTCCGGCAGGCTTCCTTGAACGCCATGGAACCGGCGATCTTAAAGGCCATTTCGGAGGAGTCCACTTCGTGGTAGGAGCCGTCGAACAGGGTGACCTTCACGTCCACAACGGGATAACCGGCCAGAACACCGGCCTCCATGGCGCCCTGAATACCGGCGTCAACAGCGGGGATATACTCCTTGGGAATGGCGCCGCCCACAACCGCGTTGATGAACTCGTAACCCTTGCCGGGCTCGTTGGGCTCTACGCGGATCTTAACGTGACCGTACTGGCCCTTACCGCCGGACTGACGGGCATACTTGGTATCCTGCTCCACGCTCTTGCGGATGGTCTCCTTGTAGGAAACCTGGGGAGCGCCCACGTTGGCCTCCACCTTGAATTCCCGCAGCAGACGGTCCACAATGATCTCCAGGTGCAGCTCGCCCATACCGGCGATGATGGTCTGCCCGGTTTCCTTGTTGGTGTAGGTCCGGAAGGTGGGATCTTCCTCCGCCAGCTTGGCCAGAGCGATGCCCATCTTTTCCTGACCGGCCTTGGTCTTGGGCTCGATGGCGACCTCAATAACAGGCTCGGGGAACACCATGGACTCCAGGATGATGGGATGATTCTCGTCGCACAGGGTATCGCCGGTGGTGGTGTTCTTCACACCCACGACGGCGGCGATGTCACCGGCGTAGACCACATCGATGTCCTCCCGGTGGTTGGCGTGCATCTGCAGAATACGGCCCATGCGCTCCTTCTGGCCCTTGGTGCAGTTCAGGACGGAAGTGCCCTTCTCCAGTACACCGGAGTATACACGGAAGTAGCACAGCTTACCAACGTAGGGGTCGGTAGCGATCTTGAAAGCCAGAGCGGAAAAGGGAGCCTCATCGGAAGCGGGACGAAAGTCCTCTTCCTCGGTGTCGGGGTTAATGCCCTTGATGCCCTTCTTGTCCAGGGGGCTGGGCATGTAGTCTACAACGGCGTCCAGAACTTCCTGAACACCCTTGTTCTTGTAGGAAGTGCCGCAAACCACGGGCACTATCTCATTGGCGATGGTAGCCTTCCGGATGCAGGCCTTAATCATTTCAACAGGGACTTCCTCGCCTTCCAGGTACAGCATAGCGATGTCGTCGTCCAGCACGGAAACGGCGTCCATCAGCTTTTCGCGGTACTCGTTGGCCAGGTCCACCATGTCCTCGGGGATCTCTTCCACCCGTACGTCCTTACCCAGTTCATCATAAAAGACGTTGGCCTTCATGGTGACCAGATCCACGTTGCCCTTGAAGAAGGCCTCGGAACCGATGGGCAGCTGAATGGGAACCGCGTTGCACTTCAGGCGATCATCGATCATCTGCAGCACCCGATAGAAATCGGCGCCCATGATGTCCATCTTGTTCACGTAGATCATACGGGGAACCTTGTACTCGTCGGCCTGACGCCAAACGGTCTCGGTCTGGGGCTCCACGCCGCCCTTGGCACACAGAACGGTGACAGCGCCGTCCAGCACACGCAGGGACCGCTCCACCTCAACGGTGAAGTCCACGTGGCCCGGGGTGTCGATGATGTTCAGGCGGCAGCCCTTCCAGAAACAGGTGGTGGCGGCGGAGGTGATGGTAATACCACGCTCCTGCTCCTGAGCCATCCAGTCCATGGTAGCGGAACCGTCGTGCGTCTCACCGATCTTGTAGTTCTTACCGGTGTAGAAAAGAATACGCTCGGTGGTAGTGGTTTTGCCGGCATCGATGTGAGCCATGATGCCGAAGTTTCTGGTATTCTCCAGAGAATACTGTCTAGGCATTGGTGTTCTCCTTTATTACCAACGGAAATGGGCGAAGGCCTTGTTGGCTTCGGCCATCTTGTGGACGTCCTCGCGCTTCTTCACGGATGCGCCGGTGTTGTTGGCGGCGTCCATGATCTCGGCAGCCAGACGTTCCTTCATGGTGTTTTCGCTGCGGCCGCGAGAGTAGTTGGTGATCCAACGCAGACCCAGGGTCTGGCGGCGGTCAGGACGAACTTCGATGGGCACCTGGTAGGTGGCGCCACCAACACGGCGAGCCTTCAGCTCCACAGCGGGCATGATGTTTTCCATAGCCTGCTGGAACACTTCCAGGCCGTTCTTGCCGGTCTTGTTCTCGACAATTTCAAAAGCACCATAGACAACCTTCTGGGCAACACCCTTCTTGCCGTCCAGCATGATGCTGTTTACGAGCTTGGTAACCAGAACGGAATTGTAATTGGGATCCGGAAGGACCTCTCTCTTGGGAACATTACCTCTTCTGGGCACTTTGCTTCCCTCCTTCATAATATAATGATTTCATCGGTACTCGAAAGTGTGACTTTCGTTGTGCCTGGCCAAGAGGATTTTATCTATATAAAACCATCATTGGCAAGGCCATCTGCCTTGCGAAAGGGCATGGGAAAAATCAAAGTTTGATCAGGCGGCTTTTCTTACTTCTTCTTGCCGGCCTTGGGGCGCTTCGCGCCGTACTTGGAACGGGACTGCATCCGGTTCTGCACGCCCTGGGTATCCAGAGTGCCGCGGATGATGTGGTAACGAACGCCGGGCAGGTCCTTGACACGGCCGCCGCGGATCAGAACCACAGAGTGTTCCTGCAGATTATGGCCAACACCGGGAATGTAAGCGGAAACTTCCATGCCGTTGGTCAGACGCACACGGGCGATCTTACGCAGAGCGGAGTTGGGCTTCTTGGGGGTGGTGGTACGGACAGCGGTGCAAACGCCGCGCTTCTGAGGGGAGGGCAGATTGGTAGCCTTGTTCTCCAAGGTGTTCAGACCTCTCTGCAGAGCGGGAGCGGTGGACTTGTAGGTCACCTGCTGACGGCCATTTCTGACGAGCTGATTAAAAGTAGGCATCAATTTTCTCCTTTCTTTTGTTCTCACCGGTTCGGTGGGTAATCTATTCTACGGAATTGCTTCCGATAGAATCAACGGATCACGACGGCAGCCGCCGCCGCGCCAACCTCAATGCCGCAGTCCCGGCCAAGCTCGGCCATGGTGGGCACCCAGGTGGTCTGGATATTCTGTTCCCCGCACAGTTCCGCCACGGGCTGGGTAATGGCGGGGTCCGCGTCCTCCGCCAGAAACACATGTCTGGCGGCGCCTGCGTTCAGCGCTTTTCGCAGCTGCTTGATACCGACTACGACTTTGCCGCCCCATTGGGCAGCCGCATCGCCGCACTTCGGTATTTTACAATCCTTTTTTGTATCCATACAAGATGATATTATACGCATTTTTTCAAAATTGTCAACAAATTTCCGAGAAAAATTTTATCCCGGCCGGGGTTTTCCGCCTTTGGGAAAAATGCCCGCCACTTTACAGCGGCGGGCATTTCGGGATCAGTTCATAGCGCTTTCCATAACTTCCCCGGGCAGTCTTGCCTCGGGAGTCACGCCGGGCTGATAATCCCGGTAGGCCATCAGGCCGGAACCGGCAGGGATCAGCTTGCCGATGATGACATTTTCCTTCAGACCCACCAGGTGGTCCACCTTGCCCTTAATGGCGGCGTCGGTGAGAACCTTGGTGGTCTCCTGGAAGGAGGCGGCGGACAGGAAGGAGTCGGTAGCCAGAGACGCCTTGGTGATGCCCAGCAGCACGGCGGTGGCCTGCGCCGGACGCAGTTCGCTTTCCCCGGCGTCGATCCGGGCCTGAATCAACGCGTTGGCGTCCTCGAACTCGAAGGTATCGATCACCGTTCCGGTGAGCAGCGCGGTATCGCCGGGATCCTCCACACGAACCTTGCGCATCATCTGGCGAATGATGACCTCGATGTGCTTATCGTTGATATCAACGCCCTGCTGGCGGTACACAGCCTGAACAGACTGAACCAGGTAGTCCTGAACCGCTTCCACGCCGGAGATCCGCAGCACGTCCTGGGGATACAGAGCACCGTCGGTGATGGGCTGGCCCTTCTCCACCCGCTTGCCCTGGGCGACCTTCAAACCTACGGAGTAGGGTACCTGGTACACCTTCACCTCGTCGTCGGCGGCGGTAACGGTGATGTTACGCAGGGCGGTACGGTGGGTATCGTCGATGCTCACCACGCCGGACACTTCGGAAATCTGGGCCATCTTCTTGGGACGGCGGGCCTCAAACAGCTCTTCCACTCGGGGAAGACCCTGGGTGATATCGTCACCGGCAACGCCGCCGGAGTGGAAGGTACGCATGGTCAGCTGGGTACCGGGCTCGCCGATGGATTGGGCGGCGATGATGCCGACGGCCTCGCCCAGATCCACCTCCTTGGAGGTAGCCAGGTTCATGCCGTAGCACTTGGCGCACACGCCGCTTCTGGCCCGGCAGCCCAGAATGGTGCGGATATAGATCTTGTCAATGCCTGCCTTCTCGAACTTTGCGGCGTCCTCGGGCATCATCATCACGTCCTTGGAGTGGAGCAGCTCGCCGGTCTCCGGATGCACCACATCGTTGACGGGATAACGGCCCCGGATCCGGTTGCCGAAGGTGTCGATGACGTCGCCGTTCTTGTCGTACACAGCGCCCACCCAGATACCCTTGGTGGTGCCGCAGTTATGCTGACGGATGATCACATCCTGGCTTACGTCTACCATTCGGCGGGTCAGGTAGCCGGAGTCGGCGGTACGCAGGGCGGTATCGGTCATGCCCTTACGAGCGCCTCTGGAGGAGATGAAGTATTCCAGAACGGACAGGCCCTCCCGGAAGTTCGCCTTAACGGGGATCTCAATGGTACGTCCGGCGGTATCGGCCATCAGGCCGCGCATGCCGGCCAGCTGACGGATCTGAGCCATGGAGCCACGGGCGCCGGAGTCGGCCATCATATAGATGGGGTTGAACTCGTCCATGCTGCCCTGCAAGGCGCCGGTAACGTCGGCCGTGGTCTTTTCCCACTGCTGAACCACCAGACGGTAGCGCTCCTCATTGGTGATGAAGCCCTGGCGGTAGAACTGCTCGATCTCCACCACCTTCTTCTCCGCCTGGGAGACCATTTCCTTCTTCACGGCGGGAACCACCATATCCGCGATAGACACGGAGATAGCGCCCTTGGTGGAGTACTTGTAGCCCAAAGCCTTGATCCGGTCCAGCATCTCCGTGGAGATGGTGAAGCCGTGCTTGCGGATGCATTTGTCAATGATAGCACCCAGCTGCTTCTTGCCCACCAGGAAGTCCACTTCCAGGTCGAAGGCGTGGGCGGGATCGCTCCGATCCACGAAGCCCAGATCCTGGGGGATGGGCTCGTTGTAAATCAGACGGCCCACGGTGGCGTTGATCATCCGGTACTCCATCACGCCGTCCACTTTCTTGCCGTAGCGAACCAGGATGGGAGCATGGAGGCCCACGGAGCCGTCGGCATAGGCGGCAATGGCCTCGTCCACAGAGGAGTAGCTGTGCACCGGACGGAACTTGGCCTGCTGCTTACCCTCTGCTTTGGCAGCCTTGCTGGCGGCCAGGAACTCGTCGGCGTCCACGATCTCGTTCACCGGCAGACCGGTTTCCCCGGCGTCGGTGACAAACACGGTCTCCGCGCCCTTCTCCGCCTTGCCCAGACGGGTATAGGTCAGGTAGTAGGCGCCCAGGATCATATCCTGGGTAGGCACGGTGACGGGCTTGCCGTCCTGAGGCCGCAGCAGGTTGTTGGCGGAGAGCATCAGCATCCGGGCTTCCGCCTGGGCCTCGGGAGACAGGGGCACATGGATGGCCATCTGGTCGCCGTCGAAGTCGGCGTTGAAGGCGGTACAGCAAAGGGGATGGAGCTTCAGGGCCCGGCCTTCTACCAGGATGGGCTCAAAGGCCTGAATGCCCAGCCGGTGCAGGGTAGGCGCCCGGTTCAGCATGACGGGTCGATCCTTGATGATCTCGTCCAGCGCGTCCCAAACCTCGGTCTTGCCCTTGTCGATCATCTTCTTGGCGGATTTGATATTGTTGGCCAGGCCGTCGGAAACCAGCTTCTTCATGACGAAGGGCCGGAACAGCTCAATGGCCATTTCCTTGGGCACGCCGCACTGGTACAGCTTCAGTTCCGGGCCGACCACAATAACGCTTCGGCCGGAGTAGTCCACACGCTTACCCAGCAGGTTCTGACGGAACCGGCCCTGCTTGCCCTTGAGCATGTCGGACAGGGATTTCAGCGCCCGGTTGTTGGCGCCGGTCACGGCCCGGCCCCGGCGGCCGTTGTCGATCAGGGCGTCCACGGCCTCCTGAAGCATCCGCTTTTCGTTGCGGATGATGATGTCAGGGGCATGGAGCTGAACCAGCCGTCTTAAGCGGTTGTTCCGGTTGATGACCCGGCGGTACAGGTCGTTTAAGTCGGAGGTGGCAAACCGGCCGCCGTCCAGCTGGATCATAGGCCGGATATCCGGGGGGATCACCGGCAGCACATCCATAATCATCCAGCTGGGCTTGTTGCCGGATTCCCGGAAAGCCTCCACCACTTCCAGCCGCTTCACCAGCCGGAGCTTCTTCTGAGAGGAGGCGTTCTTCAGCTCCTCCCGCAGCTGATGGCTCAGCTGCTCCAGGTCGATCTGCTCCAGCAGCTCCTTCACAGCCTCCGCGCCCATGCCGGCCTTGAAGTCGTCCTCATATTTCTCCCGCATGTCCCGGTACTCTTTTTCGGTGAGCACCTGGTTCATCGCCAGAGGCGTATCGCCGGGATCGGTGACGATATAGGCGGCAAAGTACAGCACCTTCTCCAGGATCTTGGGGCTGATGTCCAGGATCAGACCCATCCGGGAAGGAATGCCCTTGAAATACCAGATGTGGCTGCAGGGAGCGGCCAGTTCAATATGGCCCATCCGCTCCCGGCGAACCTTGGCCTTGGTGACCTCCACGCCGCAGCGGTCGCAGACCTTGCCCTTGTACTTGATCTTCTTATACTTACCGCAGTGGCATTCCCAGTCCTTGGTAGGTCCGAAGATCCGTTCGCAGTACAGGCCGTCCCGTTCCGGCTTCAGGGTACGATAGTTGATGGTCTCGGGCTTCTTTACTTCGCCAAAGGACCACTGCCGGATCATCTCCGGCGAAGCAATGCCGATTTTAATGGCATGAAAGGTGGCGTCTGCCATGTTCGAGCCTCCTTATTCTTCAAATGCGTCGGCGTCGGATTCCTCCAGTTCGCCGAATACGTCCATAATATCCTCCGGGCTGTCCTCGTCGATGACGTAGCCAGCATCCAGAACCTCATCCGCGGATCCGATCACCGTCTCGTTGGCGTCGGAGGCGTAGACGATCTCGTCTTCATCGTCCTCGTCCTTCAGCTCAATCTCGTTGCCGTTTTCATCCAGCACACGGATATCCAGACACAGGGCCTGCAATTCCTTGACCAAGACCTTAAAGGATTCCGGCACGCCGGGCTTGGGAATGTTGGCGCCCTTGACAATGGCCTCGTAGGTTTTCACACGGCCGGTAACGTCGTCGGACTTGACGGTGAGGATTTCCTGCAGGGTGTAGGCAGCGCCGTAAGCCTCCAGGGCCCAGACTTCCATTTCGCCGAAACGCTGGCCGCCGAACTG
>CALWXR010000026.1 GCA_944385535.1 uncultured Oscillospiraceae bacterium | reverse complement strand
AACTGGAGAAAAATCAGTAGTAATTATCTCAAAAAATCCAGTGTTTTCAATGGGTTTTTGAGTTTTACAAGAGACTAGATAAACATAGAATTTAAGGAGGATTGTGAAATGAAGAAAACACTTGCACTGGTTCTCGCGTTTGCTCTGGTGCTGGGCCTGATGCTGACCGGCTGCGGCGGCACCGAGACCGCTGAGACCGAAGCCGCTGTCAGCGGCACCACCGGCGTTCAGGACGTCCACCTGAAGGTCTGGGTTCCGGAAGAAGAGCAGGACATCATGCAGCAGATGGCGGATTCCTTCGCCGCTGCACATCCCGAGTACAACTTCTCCATCGAGATGTCCATCATGGGCATCGATGAGGCCAATGCTCAGTTGAAGACGGACGCCGACTCCGCCGCTGACGTATTCCAGCTGGCTTCCGGCGGCGTGCCCGAGCTGCAGAAGATGGGCCTGCTGCTGCCCATCGGCTACAACGAGGCAGAGCTGCGTGAGCTGTACGCCGAGAACGCCATCACCGCTGTCACCGCTGAGGACGGCCTGCTGTATGCCGTTCCCTTCACCCCCAACACCTTCTTCATGTACTACAACACCAGTATGTTCACGGAAGAGGATGTGAAGAGCCTGGACGCCATGCTGGCCAAGGATCTGGGCGCTGATGTGACCTACAACGTGGCCTTCCCCGTCAGCGGCTCCTGGTACCTGGAATCCTTCTTCTTCGCCGCAGGCTGCACCCTGTTCGGTGAGGACGGCAAGGACCCCTCCTCCATGGATTGGAACAACGAGAATGGTCTGGCCGCCGGTAAGTACATGATCGACCTGGTCAACAACCCCAAGTTCATCGACGACAAGGACGGCATCGGCCTGAGCCTGCTGCGTGAGGGCAAGGTTGGCGCCATCTTCTCCGGCACCTGGGACGCTGCCGTGGTGCAGGAAGCCCTGGGCGAGAACTACGGCGCTTCCAAGCTGCCCACCGCCAACATCAACGGCACCGACAGCCAGCTGCGCAACTTCGGCGACTACAAGACCTACGCTGTCAAGTCCAGCACCAAGTATCCTCTGGCTGCCCAGCAGTTTGCGGAGTGGATCTGCAACGAGGAGAACCAGCTGCTGCGCTATGAGGCCATCGGCGTCTCCCCCTGTATCACCAGCCTGGCCGAATCCCCCGAGCTGGCCGACGACCTGGCTACCGCCGCTCTGGTGGCCCAGTCTGAGCACTACTATCCCCAGCCCAACATCCCCCAGATCAACGAGTACTGGACGCCCGCTACCGCTTTCGGTGAAGGCGTTGTGAACAAGACCATCACCTACGATAACCTGCAGGAGCAGCTGGACGCCTTCGTGGCTGCCGTCACCACCTCTCTGACCGAGTGATTTTCCAGTAAGCACTGACCTCAGGGCCGCCGGAACGCCTGGCCCGGCGGCCCTTTCGCACAGAAAAACTAAATTCCGGGGGTGTAGGATTTGAAAACGCAATTAAGGGGCAGGAGAACTCCCATCACCATCTTCGTGGAAGGCGACATCTTCACCAAGCTGTCATTCCTGGTATGGGGCCTGTCCAACATGGTGCGCGGACAGATTGTCAAGGGCGCCATTTATTTGGCGATGGAAGTCGCCTTCCTCTATTACATGATTACCAGCGGTTTGACCAATCTGGCAAACCTGGCTACACTGGGTATCCACGAGCAGGGCATGGTCTTTGATGAGACCCAGGGCATCTATGTGGTGCAGCAGGGCGACAACTCCATGCTGATGCTGCTGTACGGCGTGGTCGCCATTGTGGTGGTCGCCATGGCCATTGTGGTGTGGATGACCTCCGTCTACTCCGGTGAGGAGGCCCGTCAGGACAAGATTCATGGCAGAAAAGTGTATGGCATCGTAGATGACATCATCAGCCTGTTCGATACCAACATCGTCCGCCTGTTCCTGTGTCTGCCTCTGCTTGGCATTCTGGTGTTTACGGTGACGCCTCTGATCTACATGATCCTGATGGCCTTCACCAACTACGACGCCAACCACCAGCCTCCCGGACATCTGTTCACCTGGGTTGGCTTGGAGAACTTCCGGGCAATCATGGACGCCAGCGGCCAGCTGGGCGCTACCTTCCTGCCGATTCTGGCCTGGACCATGGTTTGGGCCGTCTGCGCCTGCTTCTCCTGCTATTTCGGCGGTATGTTCCTGGCCATCCTGATCAACTCCAAGCGCATCAAGCTGAAGAAGATGTGGCGTACGGTCTTTGTTCTGGCCATGGCCATTCCTTCCTTCATTTCCCTGCTGGTAATCAACACCATGCTGGGCAAAAACGGTATCATCAACGTGCTGCTCCAGAACTGGGGCTTTACCACGGAGGCCCTGCCCTTCCTGACAGACGCCACCTGGGCCAGAGTCACCATCATCATTGTCAACCTGTGGATCGGTATCCCCGCCACCATGCTGATGACCTCCGGCATCCTGATGAATATCCCTGCGGAGCAGTATGAAAGCGCCGCTATTGACGGTGCCAATCCCCTGCAGCAGTTTATCAAGATCACCTTCCCCTATATGCTGCAGGTAACCACTCCCTACCTGATTACCAACTTCATTGGCAACATCAATAACTTCGGTGTTATCTACTTCCTGACCGGCGGCGGCCCCAATACTCTGGACTACTACAAGGGCGCCGGCAAAACCGACCTGCTGGTCACCTGGCTTTACAAGCTGACCAACGACAGCAACGACTACAACCTGGCCGCAACCATCGGCATTTTGATCTTCATTATTTCCGCGGTATTCTCCATGATTACCTATGCCCGTGCGGGTATCAGCAAGAATGAGGAGGCGTTACAGTGATGATTCAGAAAGAAATTATCGGCCTTCGCAGAAAGCCCCAGCTGTGGGCCGCTGGCGCCTACATCGTGGTCCTGATCTGCATGCTCCTCCCCTTCGTCACCGTGGACGGAACGGCCATGAGCGGTTTCTCCCTGGCCATGAGCCTGTCCAGTGATGCCCCGGCCCTGGGCTTCCTGTATCCCCTGCTGGCGGTTCTGACGGTTCTGCTGGTTGCCTGCGGCGTGTTCCTGGCAATGAAGCCCAGCGTGAAGGGCGTTCGGCTCTGGACCGTGATCGGCGCGGTGGAAATGGTGACGGCAGTCATCCTGCTGTTCGCCAGCAAGATGATTCTGGACAAGAGCGGCTTGCTCCCCCAGGTGTTCCTGGTGAAGAACTTCAGCGTGGGTTACTGGCTGCTGCTGGTGGTGTCCTTTGTGGGACTGTACTGCGCCATGGAAGCCACCAAGGTTTCCGCCGGCTATATCGTGCTCTCTGTGATGAGCGTGATCTGGCTGTTCCCCATTGTTTGGATTGTTCTGACCTCTCTGCGGGGCGAGGGCGGCTACTATGTGGGCTACTTCATCCCCAAGACCTTCACCCTGAACAACTACTTCAACCTCTTTAAGGAAGGCAGCGCCATTCCCTTCGGCAAGTGGTGGATGAACACCTTCCTGGTGGCATCGGTAAGCTGCGTGCTGAACACCATGATCGTGCTGATGACCTCCTATGTGCTCAGCCGTCATCGTTTCTCCGGCCGTACCCTGCTGATGAAGGCCATGATGGTCATCGGTATGTTCCCCGGCTTCATGTCCATGATCGCCGTGTACAACATCCTGAAGGGCATGGGCATCGGCCAGAGCCTGGGCGCTCTGATCTTGGTCAACGTGGCCAGTTCCGCCATGGGCTACTACATCTGCAAGGGCTTTATGGACACGGTTCCCAAGGCCCTGGACGAGGCCGCGCTGATCGACGGCGCTACCCACTTCAAGATTTTCTATCAGATCATGATTCCCATGGCAAAGCCCATCATCATCTATCAGTTGATGAGCGCGTTCCTGGGCCCCTGGGGCGATTACATCTTCCCCAGCCTGTTGTTGGGCGATAAGCAGTCGTCCTACACCGTGGCCCTCGGCTTGAAATGGCTGACCGACACCCAGCGGATTGAGACCTACTACACCCAGTTCGCTGCCGGTGCTGTGATGGTGTCCATTCCCATTGTGGTGCTGTTCTCCATTCTCCAGCGTTACTATGTGGAGGGTATGTCCGGCGCCGTGAAGGGCTGATTTCACATTCCCCTGTAATAGCAATATCCCCGGTCGGGCACTTGCCTGACCGGGGATATTTTTTGCGTTCCAGGGCTTCTGCCCCGGCTTCATTCATGCAGCTCCAGGGGCAGGCCGTCCGGGTCGGCAAAGAAGGTGAATTTTTTTCCGGAGTATTCATCCATGCGGATGGGCTCCACCGGAATCCCCAGGGTTTTCAATTCCGCCGCTGTCTTTTCCACACTGTCTACCCGGAAGGCCAGATGCCGCAGCCCGGCGGCCTCCGGGTGGGTGACCCGTTTCGGCGGATTCCGGACGCCGAAAATCTCCAGCTCGGTGCTGTCATTGATCTGCAGATCCAGCTTCCAATCCCCCTTTTCCGGGCGGAAATTCTCCCGGATGACAGAAAAGCCCAGTTTGTTTACATAGAAATCCCTTACTCATGACGAAAATTTTCTTCATTTGGGGCTTGACTTTTTATTTGCAGACTCCTTCAAAATGTTCTTTTAAGATTTGTGTGACATATTCGTTCAGGGACTGGCCCAGGGCGATCCGTTCCTGCGTTACCTGTTCGTGGAGACGGATGGGGATCTGGGCGCAGAGGTTACGGGTGGCTTCCATGGTCGATGCTCCTTTCCTGTTTTGCAAGCCAAGCATACCGGAAACGACGGCGGAAAGCTATTCACAGAAAGCAACAAAGAAGCATGGACAAATGCAATCAGAAGCAACAAGTCTCATGGCTCCTCCGCTTCTTCAATGTAGTTGATGTAGGGATTTTTACACCAGCCTGTCCAGTTCCGGCTGGCGACTGCCGTCTTCACCACACCGTACCGGGTGCCCATGGCTTCAATGGCATAACCGCCGCCAATGTAAATGCCGATATGTCCGGGGGCATAGACCAGAACTCCGGGGATCTCCGGCAGGGTGGAGATGCTGCCCTTTTCCGTGGCCTGGGCATACATCTGGTCGGCGCTGACATCCGGCATCCCGTTGGAGCCGTAATGGATTTGACCGGTTTCCGCATCGTACCAGCTGTAGCCCTTAATCAGGCCAATACAGTCGGCGGTTCGGACGCCCAGGTAGTTGGCGCGGATGAGGTCCTCATAGGGGCCAATGGCATCGGGGAGCTGTTGGAGCTTCGCTTCCAGCAGATCCGTGGTCAGCACCTGCCCAAAGGTTCCCATCACATAGCCCCAGTCCGCTTTGTAGGCCGCAATGGCCCACTGGGCAAGATCCAGGTTGTTCTTGGCGCCGCAGTCCACATACTGAGCGGTGTCGATCCGGCGGGAGCGGACATTGCGCATGACGTTGGTAAAGTCCTGAACATCAATGTCCACACCGAATTCCTGATTGATGTTGGCGATCAAGGCGTCGTCGCTCTGCTCCGGTGCGAAGCAGGAAACCAGCCGGGACACAAATCCCGGCTGGTCCGCCTGGTCATACAGCGCCAGAATATACAGGGCCTGGGCCGCGCCCACTTCGGCGCTGAGTTCCGCTTCCACCATGGCCGTCTCAATGTTCGTCATGGTGTCCTCGATCCTTTGCAGAAGCTGAATATCCTCCTGGGTCATATGTGCCTGGACATAGGAAAGCAGCGTCCCGGTATCCGGCTGCAGGCTTCCGCTGAATAAACAGACTACCATTATGGTGGGCAGCAGCATGGCGACGATCACCACAGCTGCAGCGAAGAGAACGTTTCGGAACACCTTCCGGTCTGACAGAATCGCCACGGCAACCTTTTTCAGCGCGGCTCCTACGGTGACGCCCATTTACCGGCCTCCCGCGTTTCCGAACAGGGCCGCCTTGTGATCCGGGGCAATCACCTGGAGCAGATACCGCTCGTTGCCGCAGCGGTACAGGTTGTGGCCCCGCTCACAGCTGTGGATCAGGTCATACTCCGCCTGCTCTAATTGCAGGGCATCCATATAGTCTCTGGGATTGATCTGCCCCGGGTTGAACAGAAACTGGTGGGTGGGGATGGAGAACAGGGGCTTGGTCATCTCTCGGATGGCGGGGATCAGGAAGTCCTCAATATTCTGGGAGGCCAGCACCATAGCCGACTCCTTCTTCCGCACCCGCTTCATATTGTTGCGGATGTACTCGATGGTCACCGGGCTGTCCAGGAACAGGTACAGCTCGTCCAGAGCGGCCACGCAATTGCCCACGCTGAGCAGCTGGTGGGTCATGTAGGACAGGATGTTAAACTCTATGGCGCAGCGGAGCTTTTTGTTCAGATCCATAACCCCCTTGACCCCGAACACCAGGAACATATTGTCCTCAATGTTGGTGTGGCCGTTGAAGAACCGGCTTTCCGAGCCCACGCACACAGAGTTCAGCCCCAGGCAGATATTGCGAAGGGTTTCTTCCGTATACAGGGGTTTTTGCTTGGGGTTATAGCAGTGGTATTCCTGGATGCACAGCCGGTACAGGTCGGACAAAATGGGATAATCCGTTGGCTTGAGCTTGGAAAAGTCCGTCTTATCCGACAGACCGAAGTCCTTGTAAAGCTGTGTCAGCAGGATTTCCACCGTATCCACCTCGGCGTCGGTAAAGTCCTTGTAGCTGCGGAACCAGTCTTTGAGAAAGGCGATGTGCTGAGAAATCCGCCCGCTTCGCCGGAAGGCCTCAGGAGCATCCGGATCTTCCTCCGGCTCGCTGGCCCAGACCTTTGGCTCCAGGATATTGATCATGTACTGCCCTTCCAGAAAGTCCAGACAGCAGCCGCCGTTGTTCACCGCCAAATCAGCGTACTCTCCCTCCGCGTCCATCACCAGCACCCGCTTTCCCGACCCCCGCAGGTTGGTCAAAAGGAGCTTCATCAGGTAGGATTTGCCCTGGCCGGAGTTGCCCAGGATCAGCACATTGCTGTTGGTCTTGTCATTCCCCCGGCGGTCAAGATCCACCAGAATATTGCTGCCGTACTTGTCCCGCCCGATATAAAATCCCCGGGGATCGGTCTTGCCGGAGAAGCTGAAGGGGAAAAGATTGCTCACGGAACTGGCGGGAAGCACCCGTTCAAACTGGCTGCCGAACCGGTTGGCTCCGAAGGGCATGGCCGACAGGAAGCCTTCCTTCTGCCGCAGGATCAGCCGGTCCGCGGCGATCTTGGCCCGGGTCAGCTCCATAGTCACATCGGACTGTAAGCTCTCCAGATCCTCCAGGCTTTTGGCCTTCAGCTCCAGGTACACCGCGCAGTGAAGCAGGGGCTGGTTTTCCCGGCTCAGGGTGATGAGAAGCTGCTGAACATCCTGTAGGTTCTGCTCCGCCTGGATGGATTCGTTGATGTCCGTGTCCCCCAGCTTCAGCCGGTTTTTCCGGTTGGCGTTGTTGGCGATCTGCCGCCGCTCGTAGGTGTCCACCAGCCGGTTGTAAATCCGCACCGTCACTCCGGTGTGATCCGCCAGGTGGGCCAGGATGGCCTGTTCCTCGGTGCTGGACGGGTATTCCCGGATCACCCAGACACAGCGGTAGGTGTCCCCCACAATGAAGTAGTTGGGATAGAACTTGATGGTGGCCGGGCTGATGCAGTCGAAGAAGCTCTTGGCCTCCCGCCGGCCCTGCTCCTCCGGCGGAGCCTTCTTTTTTCCAAACAGCTTACCCACGGCTTCCCCCCTTCCGGTACTGGCCCCCGTCCACATCCGGCATCTTATCGCCGTCCATGGAAGCTTCCAGGTAAATGGCGAGAAACCGCTTTAATTCCGGCTTGGTCAGCCTGTGGGCTTCAAAGCCCCGCTCCGCTATGTTCTTTCGCAGTGTGTTGATGGCGTTGAAGGTCATGCCGTCCTTCATTTCCTTCGTCCGCATCACCAGGAAGAACAGCCGGGCGTTGGACATCTCCGACTGCATCTTGGCCAGCATCTGCCGGTCCTGTTCCAGAAGGGCGCGGACCTTGGGATTGGCTTCCTCCCAGGCCCGGCGGCGCAGGTATTCCCGGTTGCCGTTGAAGCACTCGCAGGAATCGCCGCACACAATCTCCATATTGGGATGCAGGGTCAATAGGGTCTTCAGACTGTTCACCTTTCCCTGGAGGTTGTCGTAGGACAGCACGGAAATGTTGATGGGGGCGATCTGGAAGAAGATCAGTTCCCCATGGTCGGTCATAAGACCGTACTTGGTAAATCCGTCGATCCCCAGCAGCTCCTGGACGCTGGCGTGTTTATTCTTTAGGTTTCGTTTCTCTTTGCTCATGGCTCCCTCCATTCAAAGTATTGCTGCCCCGTCAGGAAAAACCGGGCGGCCCAGCCCAGAAAGTCCAGGATGGTAATGTCCTCTTTTCGGATGGTGAGAAATCCGAAGCACAGGGCCAGAGCCGCGGGCAGGGTCGTTCCCCCATTGAGGAAGGCCACCGCCGCCAGCAGCGCCCCGGCGCAGAAAATCACAAAGTCCCGCAGTCTCCAAAGCCACAGATTTGCCCTGGCCTTCAGGTTCTGGGGGTAAAGGTATGTTTTCATGTCACCCTCCTTACCCAGCGGATTTCGCGATGTTCCGGGCCAGGTTCACCGCGGAATTGGTGGAATAGATCACACTGCTCATATTCACCCGGACGGAGCTGTCCAGACCGAACTGCTGGGCAATCCGGGGCACCTCTCCCGCCACCAGCATGATGCCAAGACCCAGAAGCATGTTATCCGAGAAAGTCATCATGCCAAGAAACAGCAATGTGGTCTGGAGAAATGCCGTCAGGCAGATGGCGGCCACCTGCTTGCACCACTGGTAGAAGCCGTCGGTATAGCCTCTGGGGACGCTGATCATGTACAGGCTCCCCACCGCCGTCTGCACCAGGATGATGCCGCCCCGCTTGATGTTGGCAAAGAACACCTCGAGCACACAGTAGGCAAAGGCCAGCAGGAAGAAGATGGTTTTCAATCCCACCTCCGCAGCCTCCGCCGGGACAAAGGCAACGCTGAGCACCTGAGCGGCGAAGGAGCCGATGGTGCTGCTCTGGGACCCGGCGTAGATCCCCGCCAGGTCGGCGGTGAACTGCCCTTGCAGCTGGCAGCAGGTTTGGTACAGCTCCACCGGCAGGACCCCTGCCAGACTGGCGGCGAAGAAGCCTTTCAGCACATTCAGGGCGGTTCCCTTGATATTCGCCCGTCCGTTCATGCTCTCGATGGCCACCTCGAACACGGCCACCACCACGCCCACCACAAGCAGAAGCCAGCCCAGCATGGTGAACAGGCTCACCACCCCCTGAACCCAGCTGAGCTCAAAGATTTCAATGCCTAAGTTGTTGATATCCGCGAACAGTTCGCCAATGGCGGTATAAAAGGCTTCGTAAAGCCACTGCACCATGGCGTTCCAGACGGAGTTGACAATGTCGCCGCCGATGTTTTCAAAGGCGCCGCCCAAAGCCTCCCCCATCCCCGCCAGGATATCCCCTAACCAATCAAATATTTTCTATCACCTCCTACAATAAAGTTACGGTCATAGGCACGGCAGCCAGCCGTGTCTATTTCCATCTCAAAGCCGAAGCTGTTAGAATGGAAGAGTAAATGGTCTGACGCGTTATCACCTTGGGCTAACACGCCCGTAAGGGAGTCTGTCAGCCGCCTCTCTCATTCGCAGCATTCGATTTAAGCAGGTTGTCCCACCGTCTTTCGGTGCGTTCGTGTAATCGACCAGGAGATTGAACAGGCAATGAGTAAAAGCGGTCGCCATGCATTTTATCAATCAGGAGGTACTTCAAATGAACGCTGTTGGTATCGATGTATCCAAAGGCAAGAGCACGGTGGCGATTCTCCGGCCTATGGGTGAAATTGTACAGACACCCATCGATGTCCCTCACAACGCTGTCAGTCTGGAACGGCTGGCAGATCAAATCCTTTCCCTTGGAGAAAATACAAGGGTGGTCATGGAAGCAACCGGTCGTTACCATGACCCTGTTGCCATGGAACTGCATGACCGGGGAATCTTTGTTTCCGTTGTGAATCCTTTGGCCATCCATGGCTATTGCAGCGGTGGAACTGTCCGTAAAGTTAAGAACGACCAGAAGGATTCTCTCAAAATCGCAAAATTTGCACTTGACCATTGGGTGGATTTGCGAGAATATACACCTATGGATACTGTAAGACAACAACTGAAAATCTTTAGCCGCCAGTATAATCTCTACATGAAGTCCAGCGTTGCTCTGCAAAGTAACCTGATCTCTTTGACAGACAAGGTGTTTCCCGGTGTAAATGAGATGTTCACAAGCCCCGAACGGTCTGACGGACACCTGAAGTGGGTGGATTTCGTCACAACCTTCTGGCACTGCGAATGTATCACCCGGGTCAGCGAAAATGCGTTTACTGAGCGATACAGGAAGTGGTGCAAGCGCATGGGATACAAATTCTCTGCGGCCAAGGCTTCTGCCATCTACATCGATAGTCTGGGACACATCGTCACTCTGCCTAAGAACAACAGCACCAAGTTGCTGGTCCAGACGGCTGCAAAGGAGCTGACCGCAATGAATGAGCTATTGGCTGTTGTGAAGGGCGAGATGGTTCGTCTGGCGAGAGAACTTCCGGAATACGAGACTGTCCGTGCCATGTTTGGTGTCGGCGATCTGATAGCCGCTCAACTCATGGCTGAGATTGGCGATATTCGGAACTACCCTCGCAGAAGCTCTCTTGTGGCTTTTGCGGGTGTGGATCCGGAAGTCAACCAATCCGGTAAGATGAACTCCGAAAGCAACCCTTCCACGAAGCGTGGATCACCTCATCTGCGGAAAACGCTGTTCCAGCTCATGACGGTCTATCTGCGCCTCAGCCCCGCTGACGAGGCCGTATACCAGTTCCTGGACAAGAAACGATCCGAGGGCAAACCCTACTACGTCTACATGACGGCAGGTGCCAACAAGTTCCTGCGGATCTACTACGCCAGAGTCAAAGAGTGTATGGCAAAGCTCGAAACTTCCTCCGAAACAGCCGAAGAAAACGGCTGATCTGCTACGGCTATTCTTCCGGCCGATGAACGCACCGGTTCACCGGCAGCTTTGCTATGCTCTTTTTGCACCACTACCCACTGTGAAATTTTCTTCATTTGGGTCTTGACTTTTTATTTGCAGACTCCGTTTTGGTTGTTTGCCGCTGTGCGTTATCCTAGGATGTTCCAGATGTAGCTGGGCGCGGTCAGGGAGAACAGTAGGCAGGCGAACAGAATCGCCGGCGCCGTGAACTCAAACTGACCGTGTTTGCGGTAGTCCATATAGGCGGTGGCGATTTTCACGAACAGCAGCACCGCCAGGATCATGTCGATCAGCGGGAACACCACATTGTTGACGATGTCCTTGATCTGACCCTGGGCGGCGTTCCAGGTGCCTTCAACGGCTCCGGAGACGTTGCCGCCGGTGGCGAAGGCGGGGACAGCCATCATTGCGACCAGCATCATCATGACGCAGGCCATGGTAATCATTCTTACAATTCTTTTCTTCATTTAACCTCCTTGAAGCGCAGGGCACTTCACCCCAATTCGTTACAAGCTTAAATCTCATCCGGGATTCCCGCTCGGTAACCAACTACAGCGAAGGCCCGAAAAGTTTGAATTTATGGATTGATTCTTTCGCAGATCACAAGGTATCGCTGCTTTCCTCCGAAACCGGGCGGGTGGCAGGTGAGCAGGGTCAGCAATTCCCGATCCGCCTGAATGTGGATGGCTTCCACATCGTTGGGGTCGATGATCCGGGCATCCACCACCTGGTAGGTCAGGGCTTCCCACAGGTTGGTCACGGTCACCGTATCGCCCGGCTTCAGTTGATTGATGTATAGAAAATAGGCTGCGCCGTTCCAGCCCCGGTGGCCTGCCAGCACACAGTTGGTGTTGCTTCCGCCAATGGGCAGGCTGGTCTGCCCCATGACAGCGGCGCCGTTTGCCATATTTTGCTTGCTTGCTCCCAGGTAGATGGGCATTTCAATCTCCAGCTTGGGGATGGTCAGCACCCCGAAGACCTCGCTTTCCAGACCGTACTCCGCCAGGGTGAAGCTGGCTTCTTCATAGGCGGACGGGTCGGAAAGGTCCGCCTGCCCTTCCTGAAAGATGGTCCGGTTGTAGCTTTCCATGTCCAGCCACAGCCCGGTATGCCGGGAAGGCAAAGCTGGTTCTTCCAAAACAGGCTCATTTTCAATCGTTTCCAGCGGTGTCTGTTCCGGAGGCTCTTCCACATAGCTAAAAAACGCCTGTACCTCCTGCTCCATGGTATGGTTGACCCACAGACTGTTCAGCCAGGGATACAGGCTGGCGGCCATCCCTGCCAAAGACAATATCAGGCTGAGATAAACCGCCGCGATCTTTCCCTTACTTTCTGACATAGCGGCCTCCTTTCTTACGGGCGGGTCTGGGCCGCTTCCGCAGGAAGATCCACCCGTTGACCACCAGGAGGATGCCGAACATGGCCGCCAGCCCCCAGCGGATGCCAAGCCAGTATTGTTCCTCCCAGGAAGATGGAGCTTCTTCCTCCCGGATCTCAGCGACTTCCTGTACCTCCACAGCCTTCTCGTAAGGGATTCGGCATCCCCGCACCAGCAGGCGGTGGGTGTTTACCCCCGTGGGCGTGCAGGTCACCAGGGTACAGAGATCTTCCCCGGGAACAATTTCCAGGGAAGCGGTATCGTGAGGCAGCACCGTCTGGATCTGATCCACCTGGTAGGCCAGGGTTTCATTCAGGACTTGCAGATAGAACACATCTCCTGTCTCAAACTGCTCTAAGTCAGTGAACATCTTTTGAGATGCTATGCCGCTGTGACCGGTAATAATGGCGTGGGTGGACGCCCCGCCTACCGGCAGGGATGATCCTAACAGGTGACCCAATCCCCGCTCCAGCGTGTCCGCCTCAGTGCCGTGGTAGATGGGCAGAGACAACCCTATCTTGGGTATGGACAGGTAGCCCATGATCCCGTTACCGGTCACATTTAGTTGGTTAACATAATCTTTCGAAGCCGCCGACAGCGCTTCCTGAGAATAGCCGCTTCCTGACGGGCCGGGAATCATGGCTTGGTTATAGGCTTGGACCGCCTTACGAATTTCTTCCAGCCGGGAAGTGTCGGTCTGTTCCAGCACTTCCCGGTAAGCCGTCTGGATCTGGGACTGGTGGGCCTGGTTGTAGCTGCTGCTGATCACCGGGTAGAGGGTCAGCAGCAAAGCCAGCAGAAATATCAGCCCGGCCGCAACGTATGTGATTTTTCTGTTTTTCAAAAATACCTCCTGAACGTGTTGAATATTGCACATAATAATGCTATAATAATGTCAAGAAAGGAGGTGGCGATATGCCACAAATTCGTCCCATTACCGATTTGCGGAACACCACAGAGATCTCTGAGATCTGCCACGCCCGGAAGGAACCTGTGTTCATTACCAAAAACGGGTATGGCGATCTGGTGGTGATGAGCATCGAAACCTATGAAAGCCTGATTGAGAACGCCTCTTTGGACGCCGCTATCTGTGAAGCGGAAGCGGAGTATTCCATGAACGGCCAGAAACATGATGCCCGGGAAGCCCTTGCCTCCCTGCGGAGGAAGCACTTTGGATAATTACACCGTAACGTTTCTGAGTAAAGCACTCCGGGATCTGGACGGGATCTACACCTACATTGCCAAAAATCTGTCTGAACCGGGAACCGCATTGGCTCTGGTAGATGAGCTAGAAGAACAGATCCTTTCTCTGGAGCGGATGCCGTACCGCTGCCCGGAACGGCGAGTGGGCGTATACGCCGGAAAGGGATACCGCCAGCTCTTGGTGAAAAACTATGTGGCCATTTTTCGGGTTGATGAGGCAAACAAAGAGGTCGTTGTGGTAACGATCCAGTACGCAAAGCGGAATATCTGAACAAGTTGGAGGGGAAAAATCCCCTCCGCTTTTTGTTATGCCCGCTTCTTGCGGCTGGCCAGGACAATGACGGCGGCTGCACCGGCCATCATCAGGATACCGATGACGGTGAAAACAAAAGTGCCGTTGTCACCGGTCTGGGGCAGGTCAAAGCCACGGGTGTTCACCACGGTCAGGGGCGCATGGGCGTTGGCGGAGCCGTCGTCCTCCACCATGGTGACTTTCTTGCCATCCACCGTGGCAGAGGCGGTCAGCAGCTTGTGTTCCAGATGCTTCTGAGGAACGTTCTTCATATCGGAAGCGTCGTTGATGATCTCCGCGTACCGGGGATCGTTCTGGATCAGGCCAAGAACGTCGGTGCCGTAGATATTGCACAGCTCGTCCTTTTCCGCCTTGGTAATGACCACCTCAATGTCCTCCTTCAGCAGGGTGTAGCCGCTGGCGGTGCGGACTTCGGTCATCAGGTAGGTATCGTCCTCCAGACCCTTGACAATGACCTTGCCCTGGGCCTCGCCGCTGGTGACGGGGACAAAGTGGGTTGCATCAGTTTTGTTTTCCGTATGGCCGGTGACATAGTAAACGCCCTCGTCCTCATTCAGCTGGGCCTTCACATAGTAGCCATCGGTCTTGTTCTGAACCAGGAACTCCACCTTGGAGAAGTCGCCCTTGCCGTCGCTGAACTTCTTGGTCAGGTCGATGCCGAACACATATAGTGATAACGCATTATGGATTTTCATGGGTACAATTCTTACTCAACCACAGCAACGACGATTTCTCGTCAGCAAACATTTCTGTGAGCTCCATCTTTTAGACCAGTACATTCGCAAGTTCGTCAGTCTGTTATGACATTCTCACCATGAGTATTTTATAGACCCCCGGCATATAGGCAGCACTGTCCACCGCTGGACGGCTTTCCACAGCATGACCTGTTTGGGCTGCTCTCTGCCGACTTTACCGAGCTTCTGACACATCTGCTTTCGCTGTGATATGCCAGTCGGAGTTTCAGGGAGGGCGCTTCAGGGCGTTACCCCATCATTTCACCTTTCGGATTATCAGTTCTCCTAATAAAATTAGGGAAACTATTGTTTCGTTCCTTTATTAGTGCCTGAGCTTTTCACTCAGGAACGAGTCGCACTATACCACAGGTTATAGGTGGAATCGGCGGCGGAGGGGATGTTCCGGGATGCCTTGAACACTGTGGATTCGGAGATGTTTCCGGTCTGGGTGATGGTCAGGGTGTTGCCGGACTTGCTGAATTTCGCTCCGTTCCCATTGGCGAAACTGAAATTGGAGAGAACGCCGTTGGTGTCCGTGACGGAAGCGGTGGTTCCGCCCATGGTAATGGTGGGAGCGGAGGAACTTGACCGGCTGGTGAAGCTGGGTATCTTCAGCGCCCCCTGGACTTTGGATACCAGGCTGTTGTAGTTGCTGGCGAAGCCGTCCACGTTGTTCACGCCCGCGTTGTACAGCACATCCCCGCTGGTGCCGCCGCTGGAGGACTGGCGGGCAAAGGTGCCTTCCTGGCGCATCCCGCAGACAATCTCATAGATCAGGAACTGGGTAGCGATCCGCAGAGGAACATTGGGATTGACCGCCTTTTTTGTGGTGGTCACGCTGATGGAATCGTCCCACATCTTGCCGCTGTAGAGCAGCACCAGGCCGATGAACTCCCGGTAGTAGTCCGGCATCCCATACCAGGCGTTGCTGCCGGTGATGGTGCCGCTGCCGGAAAAGGTCACTTCCCGGTCAACGGAGTTGCCGGAGGTGCTGGCTCCATAGTTTTTACAGGGTTCAATGCAGTACAGGGGATCATCCGGGTAGGTAACGCCGCCGTACCGGGCAAAGTGCCAGCCCAGATTCTTCAGGTAGGCGATTTTGCTGCTGCCGGTGCCGTTTACTCTGTACCGGATGGTCACCTGGCTGCTGAGGTAGGTGGTGTAGATGCCGTTGTCCACATAATCGAACAGCATGATGTTCTTCTGGGTGGAGCCAATGGAAAACAGACCCACATCCGCCGCGGTACCTGCGTCCGTTTCAGCCGGGTCATCTCCCGGCGGCTCGGTAGGTTCCGTAGGCTCCGTCGGATCTGAACCTTCCGTTTGTTCCGTGGGTTCCGTTGGATCTGGGTCCTCCGTTGGTTCCGTGGGCTGGGTAGGATCTGTCGCTTTCGTCGGTTCTGTTGCTTCTGTTTCCTCTGTTTCTGCCGGCAGTGTGCTGTCCGTCTCCGCGGCGCCGACTGTGGGTACAATGCCAATGAGCAGCATCAGAACCAGAAGAAGAGAAATACAGCGTTTCAGGTTCAAAATCATGAATTCAT
Source organism: uncultured Oscillospiraceae bacterium (assembly GCA_944385535.1). Taxonomy (GTDB): domain Bacteria; phylum Bacillota; class Clostridia; order Oscillospirales; family Oscillospiraceae; genus Faecousia. Next base: position 24,026 of record CALWXR010000026.1, on the reverse strand, counting down.
CCTTTCTGCGTAAAAAATAAGCCCCTGCTTTCCGCAGAGGCAAACCGCTGAATCTTACATGCCGCCCATTTCCAGCATATCGTTTTCGCAGTCGTTCACCCAATCCGGGTGCTGGGGTTCCGGGTACTGAGGCTGCGGGTATTGCGGGTAGTCCGGCTGGGGATAGGCTTCCCGCTGCTGCCGGATCTCCTGGGGCCAATCCTGCTGACCGTTTCCCTGCTTCGGCACATAGTTGGGGTCGATCTGCTGCTGGTATGCCTGGAGAACCGCCTCCTGCAGCTCCATTCGGGCGGCGTTGGTCAGGGCGAAGAACACATTGCTGTATTTCTTCTGCCATTCCTTCCCGGAGAAGGTTTCCTGGGGCATGGAGACAAACATCCCCTTTTTCCCGTCCATGACCTTCAGGTTCTTCACCACAAATTTCCCGTCCAGAGATACGGAAGCAATGGCCTTCACATTTCCCGCGTTCACCATCCGGTCAATCTTTGCTTTTATTTTCATAGCGCACCTCTTAGAAACAATAGAATGTGAATCCCATATCCGCCTGGACTTCCCGCTGGGAGATCTGCTGGGGTTCGGCGTACTGCTGAAGATACGCTTTGACCTCGGCCTCTGTCAGGGAACGGAAGCTCTCTCCCTCCGTTCCGATGACAAAAAACGGCCCGGCAATGATAGAACCATTGTCCAGCCGCCGGTTTCCTTCCATACCCAGCAGCTTTGCCGAGTCGTTTCCCACGATAAGCGTCTGGTCTCATGGGCGTAAATACATTCGATCATCCCGCCTACCGCAGCCTGGAGATCCTGAAGCTCCGTCCCGATCTTCTTTTCCACCGCGGGTTTTCCAGGTTCTACATATACGACCCGGTATTCACTTGGTTTGCTCATCCTGCATCCCTCCCGGGAGGCTTCCCGCTATGGCTTTCCGCCCAAATCACAGACAGATTGACCAGCGCTTTGTACTGCTGGGCTTCACTGAGCCCCTCCCAAAAGGAAAGCAGCTTCCGCTCCGTGTCCGGAAACCAAGTCTGCTTTTCGTCCCTTTCCGGTGATGCCAGCCGCTCCTTTTTGACCAGAACGGTATCTTCCTCCATCACCTGAAAGGACACCACATCCCCCGGACGAAAGCCGATGGCCTGCCGCATTTCATAGGGAATGGTGATCCTTCCCTCATTGCCGATGATCCTGTAAGATTTCATCCCGGGCAGCCCTCACGGGTATGCGCCCGGCAGCGGGGGCAGCGGCAGGGTACACAGTCAGGCTCGTCCGCAAAGGGGTCTTCCTCCAACGCTTGGATGACGATCCGCCCATGGGAAATGTACATCTGGATTGGGGTGTACATATCGATCTCCGCTTCCTCCAAGAGGTCCAGGGGAATGGGCATCATGACGCTTTCTACGGATTCGATGTTCTGTTTTTGCATGGTATAATTCGCTCCTTTAAGATTTGATCGTTGTCCATGGGCATACCCAATAGTTCGGTCATGCCCATTTGCATGGGTTGTTCCCGCTCCCGTTCCAGCAGGTCATAGTTGGCGATGAGCAGCTCTCCGAATTGGCTTCCGGGGTTGGTTCGCTGGGCCATGGAGTGGACCCGCCGGAATTCCATCATGCAATAGCCTTTGAACAGCTCCCGAACTTCCGGCATATCCACCTGGGACACCAGCCATTTGCCCTTGCAGGCGGCCAATGTCTCCCGGAGAAGCAGGTGCTGCTCCCAGCCGAAGTCCGTGTCGTACACATACTCGCTTTTCATGTACGGCGGGTCGGCATAGAAAAAGGCGTTCTCCCGGTCATAGTGGGGAATGAGGACTTCAAAGCTCTGATTCTCCACAATGACGCTGTCCAGCCGTTTCGACGCCTCCCGGAACAGGCCGAAGGTGCCGCGGATGCTGAAGGGCTGGCAGGCGAAGCTCCTGCCGGAGCTGGCGTAGCTGGTACGCATCCGTTTGAAGAAGGCCGCCGCCTGACGAACCTCCCGGAAATCCACCCGGCCCCGGAGAATGGTTTTCATCTGCTCCGCCCATTGCTTACAGGGAAGGGTATGATCCAGGATCTCCTCCTGGGTGGGAAGATAGATTCCGGGATCTCTGCCCCCGTTGTGGAATTTGACCCAATCGGCAAATTCCTCCCGGGCGTTCAGGGGCAGCAGTCCCAGCTCCAGGAGGAATTCGGGGCAGCGGTCTCTGACCACCCGGAACAGATTCACCAGCTCTCCGTCAAAGTCGTTATAGACCTCGAATTTATCCGGGGGCTTGTCGAACAGCACCGCGCCGGAGCCGCCGAAGACTTCTACATACCGGCCATACTCGATAGGGAATACGGGAAGAAGAATGGGCAGCAAATTGGATTTGTTGCCGATGCGGGTAAAGGGTGTTTTAATAGGTTATCCGCCTCCAGTCCAAAGAGAAAAGGCCGGTACAGCGCCTTTGGTCAAGGGGCTGTATCGGCCGTTGGGGTTACTTGCTTTCCTTCGAGAAAGAGAGCGACGCCTATCTTTCGTTGTCCGTTGGTTTCTCATTGACATCACCTCCCTTCAGTGGCGTTGGGTCCTATGGTTTCCAATCGGATTCCATAACGGCATTACTGCATTTCCAGATCCATGTCTCGGGAGGGATTCGCATCGGTGATATTGACATACTCTCCGATGATGGCCAGCGCGGAATGGTAGCTTTGACACTGCTGGATTCTTTGAAACATCTCGTCCGCATGATCTCCCAGGCCGTTTGCCCGCAGCGTCTGACCGGCTTTGCCCATAAGGTTGAAGATATTGCCGTCCTCGCCAATGAGGGGGCAATCCGGCTTCACTCTGGTTTGCTCCGCAGGAGACTGCACCTGCTTTGGAAGAAATCCTCCCAGCCGGTTGGGGACATAGTCAGACAGCCAGGTTCCCCCAAAGGAGGCGTGGGTCTGTAATCTCCATAAGGCCAGTTTTCCCACGTTCAGCTCCATATCCTCTTTGAAGGGAAACAGCAGACAGGTCAGCCCTCGGTGAGTGAAGGAATACACACCCTGAAAGCCTGTGCCCTTTTTGAGAATCCCCTCTTGGGTCAGAATCTCATGGATTCCGTCCACCCATTCCCGCAAATCTCCGCCGCAGCCTTGAATGATAAGGCCCTCCTGGCCATCCATGGTTCTAAGTTCCTGGGTTGTGATCTCTTGAATGCTCACAGCTTCATCCCCTCCATACCCTGTTCCCGGGCGATCTCCTGGGGCGTCAGCTTCCGAAAGGAATCCTCCTGGGGGATGAGGGAAAGGCTGCGCCCGTTATCCCAAGCCACCCCGATCTGTCCGGCGTCATCCACATACCGCACCGTCCTCCGGGTGCCGGGTTCCACCGGTGAATAGGGGTCTGACATCCGGTTCAGCGTGATTCGGGTACCCGGCGGATAGAGCTGTCGAATGCTTTCCACCTGATTGCGATTCAAAAATCCTTGTGTCATGATGAATGCTCCTTTCCGTCTTGGTTTTCCTGGATCTTACTGAGTTTGGTACGCATACACTCCCCATCCCCGCCCCGGCACAGAAAGCCATGACCGGGAAAGGGGCAGCCCTGACAGAGCGGGGATTCTGTGCATACAGGCTGCTCCGCCGGTTTGGGAGGCCCGGTATGATCCCGCCGCTCCGGTCGAATGGATTTTCGCTTTCTGAAATTATTCATTTCGTATCCTTCCTTTCCTTGTGCCCTTTTTGATGGACACAATCATTAATTTCTTCGAAAAACAAAAAAGCCGCTCTCCTTATGTGGAGAACGGCTTGCTAATGGCGCAGGTGTGCCCTGTGCCCTTTTTGAAAAACAAAAAAGCCGGGACTTCTGTGGCTCTCTGCCACAAAAATCCCGGCTGATTTGCAGAAAATAAATTGATAACTTTTTGAAAACTCGCTCAGATCTCCTGTGCCCTTTTTGAAATCTCGGTGCAAAACCAAAAAAGGTGCCGCAGGATCTGCCGAATCTCAGTCAACCCCCTGGAAGTATCTGTGAAACACCAGGTGCATCTATGGAAACGCAAAATATCGTGTTAACATTTCACCCTTGAATTCCAAACTTCTAGCTGTATATTTTAATGAATTTTCCTGCAAAAAGCACTATAGATGCAACTTTTTTCAAGTTGCATCTATAGTGTTCGATAAACATGTGTCTTTGCAACACTTTAGATGCACATTTTTCGGGCTGTTTTCTGGTTCAAAAAAACAGAAAAAAAGCAAGAAAACCTTTCGCAAGTTTCGACATGTCACAGGTTTATTTCCCGCAGCCATGCAAGCGGCTTCCCCCTGTTTCCAAAAAACAATCGAATATTCTCTTTCTGTTCTTCTTCCTGAATCTGTGTCGTTATTCGCTCAAACATCCGGTTGATGCTTTCGTAATCACAGGCAAAGGAATCCGCACTGGCAATCATCATTTCTTCTGTGCTGACCTGTGAAAAATCCACACGAAATCCGGCCACAGACGCGAGATACTCAATAAACAACCGCTGGGTTCTGCCGTTACCTTCTCGGAAGGGATGCAGAACATTGATCTCACTGAAATAATAGGCCAGTCTGTGAGGAACGAATTTCGTTGAACCAATCAGATATCGCTCCTGCTCCAGCTTTCGGAACAGGTTGCCTCCATAGGTTTCCAGATTCATCGCCAGACAGAACTGATTGCCCTTTGCGATATTCACATGGCGCAGCTTTCCTGCCCAACCATAAATGTCTCCAAACAAATACGCGTGGATCTTTTGCAAGTGACACAGATCAAATTTACCTTTGACCGGCTGCATTTTGGCTGCCGCCAGCCGAAGGGAAGTAATTTCCCGCTCCGCTGTGTGAAGCGCATCCGCATCCTGAATATTCAGCTTGTTGATGAGCACATTGGAATTTGGATAGCAATACTCCTGATCCCACTCGTAAGCATAGCTGTAGTCCGGCATCATACCGTCTTCCTCTGATGAATCGGAACTGTATGCTTTTCAACCAGGGAACTCACGATCTTCTCCAAACTGCCAGGATTTAACAGGTATTTTCGGATTCTGTCTTTGTCCTCGGAGTACAGCGGCATACCTTCCATTGCCATGGAACTGTTAACTTCCCGTACAATCGTTTCAACATCACGCATGACGCACACCCCCTCATCCTTTTTGTTTATTATATCACACTTTAGGCTCTTCTGCAACGATTTTTGGATGCAAGTATTTAAGGCTTTGGCAGAACAGCCAAATATGTAACTACATCATTCCAGCTGGAATTGCTCTGGCTTCGCAGGGATACCCTGCCTTGCTTTATCATACCCTATCTCAGGGTGATTGTCAGTGAAAACAAAAACATGGAAACAGTATGCATTGGGGATTCTTCTGACGCAATCCATTGGCGCCCTCTCGGGTTGGCTGTCAAGGGATGGCATGCAGATTTTCAGCACAAGTATCTCGCAGCCGCCTCTGTCTCCTCCAGCTTTCCTTTTTCCGATTGTCTGGGGCGTTCTGTATGCGCTGATGGGAATCGGCGCCGTAAGAATCTATCTGTCCCCGCAGTCCACAGAGCGAAGCATGGCTTTGAACGTTTATATCACACAGCTGATTGTCAATTTCTTTTGGAGTCTGATTTTCTTCAATGCGCAAGCATATCTTTTCGCTTTTTTCTGGCTGCTAATACTTTTGTTCTTAGTTTTATGGATGATTCTGTTGTTTCACAAGGTAGATCCGCTTTCTGCGAAGCTCCAAATCCCATATCTGCTCTGGCTTTCCTTTGCCGCATACCTGAACCTCGGTGTCTGGTATCTGAATCGATAATCTGACTCAAAAACATTTTGCTAACATCGCATGAAAACCGTCTGTTTCATTGTAAACATGTGATATGGCGCAAAATTCCATCGCCGTCCGTTATCTCTCTTTGATCGTATCCGGTATCTGACCATTGTAATCAGATGCCGGATTCTATTTTCCCTACACAGGAAACTGCCAGACTTTTTCTGATCCGCTGCTTCTTTCCGTTTCTCAATATAACACGCTTCATCGTCAGGAGCGAGAACAATCATTCATGTGCATTGTATGTAAGTTTCTCGGTCAACTCTGCTTTAGACCAGCCAAACTGTATTTCTGCTTTGAGATACCATTTCAGCTGTTCCATAGACAGGTCTGCTTCCATAATCACTACATTCTGCGTCCAGCCAATCTGCAACGCCAGGGACAGCAGCGCCGGTTGATCCTCATAAGCACGGTAAAAATCACGCATCCGGCGAAGATTCCGGGGAGAGAAGCCCTGAGCATCCGGATTGTGTTCGCTCAGATAAGCGGCTGCGGCAACTGCCGCGCCTTTCTCACTCCGTTGGCACACAGCTTTTCCGATTTCACAGTACAGTTCCATCTGCTTTTTTTCGGCAGCTTCCATTGCAGAATCGATAGCTGCATACAGTTGAGTGTAATCGATATTCTTTCGGATGTTCATAATCGCTCCCCTTTCAAATGAATTATATTGCGAAGCCGTCCAACCATCGCTGGTTGAACGGCTCAGTATTTTTACCGGATGATCTCATTCATATGTTTGCGGTAGATTATCGGATATTTCCTCCAGAGAGAATGAACGAGAGTTAATTGAAGTATAACAGTCAATAAGGTTATCTAACCATTTTTGAATGGTACGAATCATTGCACGGCTATCCATTTGACTCAACAGTCCAAAATAGAAAAGCGTAACATGCATTAGCGAGATAGCTGAATTCACTGCGGGGGGTGCCAATCCATAATCACTTGACCCTGTAGAAATAACTCTGTTTTCATTCGGGCTCCCCATGCGTCCTAGTGTCCCTAAAGGAGACGCATGGACAACTTGACAAGATTCCTTATACGCTTTTTTCCAATCCTCTGTTATAGTAGTGCATTGACTACGAATCATCTCAAATGTAACGCTTGCTTTCGGCTTTAAACTTGCAAAGCATTGTGCGTTCTTTGCCCATCCATAATCTTTTACTTCATTGGTCTTGACCGAATCAACGAAAGCTTTTGCTACCTGCTCATCATTTTGGCTAATAAACTCTGCAATAACACTTAATTCAAATAGCGACCTCCACCGTGCGTATGCCCCATCTGCAAATCCTCCGCGCAATAACCAAAGTATTTCATAAAATTGCTGGCAGGCTCGACCGTGCAGTTTGCGAAGTACATAATATCGGTTTTTCAGAGCATTATGCGTTTTATCAGATAGATCTAAGTAGTAGGCTTGATAATGATCTGACATTTCCAGAATCATCAAGTATAACATTTCAGATTTATCAAACCCATCTCGCCACAACATGCTATTGTGCTGAAGAAACGATTGCATAGAAGCATTGCTCGAGGTTAATTTATCATCCATGTCACTGAACGCCTTTGCAACCCAACCATCTGCAGTATCTTCAATAAATTGTACTATTGCAGATTCGGAGAACTTGTCGTTGACTTCAGCCTGTACGGTTGCATTTGCTTCGGCATTAGTAAGTCCATCTTTTAATAATTGATTCCCACGTTCTAGGGAAAACTCGGCCATTTTTTTCAATAGCTGCTCGTGTATATAATCTTTTCGCAATAATCCCACCTCCTAAACAATTAGTGTCCATTGATACTCATTTTACAACTTAACGCCCTACGCTGCAACCAGAATTTACAATTTTCTTGTTCTTCTTTTCATCGATTTGGGAACTCATCCAATTGATATATGTCGTAAAAAAGTAAAAGGTGACCATATATACTTATTTCTTTTGAAATCATATAGTTTAAGGGAGCATATGCTCCCCTAAACTATATCTTCAACATCCGAAACTCAGATACCGGTGCTTTGCAGACACCATTTTCGCAGAGATAATACATGGTCCCCTGCTCTGGGATGGGATAGTCATTGGTGAACGGCGCGCACTCCGCAAGGGCTTCTGCGTACTCCTTGGTTTTCAGAAGGATATGCAGATCATCCGCTGGATGCGACCTCAGATAGTCCTTCAATTCATCAGGCAGGTCGTCACTTGTGGCGCAGACCAGTTCCCGGTGGGGATACAGGGCTTCCATCATCGCCAGCACGCCAAAGCAGCTGGCGGAAGGGTATTCCCCGATTTCCCCGGCAAGGAACGAAAGCTGCCGGTCTGCCGCTGCCTGCCATTCCTGCTCCCCTGTCAGGGATGCCAGGGTTTGCAGCACCATGGCCGCAACAGAGTTGCCGGAGGGCATCGCTCCGTCATAGGTTTCCTTTGGTCGGGCGATGAGCTGCTCTCCATCGAAAGCGGTCATGAAGTAGCCGCCCTTATTCTTATCCTCGAACAGCTCCACCATCTGTTCTGCACGGTGGACTGCGGCTTGCAGGTATTTCACATCAAAAGTGGTACGGTACAATTCCAGCAGCGCCAGAGCATAGACCGCATAGTCCTCAAGCTGCCCCACATAGGCTGCCTCTCCATCCCGGTAGCGCAGGTACAGCCGGTCATGTTCCGTCACCATTTTACGTTCAATAAACTCATGGATGCGGATGGCTGCGTCCAGATAAGACGGTTCCTCCAAAACCTGTCCTGCTTTCGCAAGCGCAATAATCGCCCAAGCGTTCCAGGAAAGCAGAATCTTGTCATCCTTGTGGAGTTTTGTTCGATTCAGTCGATACTCATAAAGCTTATTTAGGCGGGGATCGTCCATATTCCAACCATCCTCGGAACTGTGAATCCTGTTAGGGATGCTCTTTCCTTCAAAATTGCCGGTATCGGTAATATCGTACAGGCGGCAGAATTCTTCGCCGTTTTCTTTCCCCAGAGCTGCCTTGACTTCCTCCGGGGTGAACACATAGTATTTCCCTTCCACACCGTCGCTGTCCGCGTCCTGACCGCAATAGCAGCCGCCTTCCTCATCGGTCAGCTCCCGCAGAATATACCCAGCGGTTCTATCGGCAGTATCTGCAAAGGATTCCTTCTTGGTATGCTGATAGGCTTTTGTATAGGTAATCAGCAGAAGGGTGTTGTCATAGAGCATCTTCTCAAAGTGCGGAACCAGCCACATTTCATCCGTGGAATACCGGGAGAAGCCACCGCCGATATGGTCGAAGATGCCGCCCCGCGCCATGTCCTCCAGCGTGATTTCCACCATTTTCATGGCGTTGGATTCCTGCAAGGTATCGGCGTACCGCATAAGAAACAGCAGATTGTGGGGCGTCGGGAATTTTGGTGCTGCCCCAAAGCCGCCCCACTTGTGGTCAAACCGCTGGGCAAGCTGACTGTATGCCCGTTCCACCAGCCGGCGGTCAGGCTGCGAGCCATTGCCTGTCTGTCCCTGATTGATCGCTGCGGTAATCTGATTTCCTGCCCGCAGCAGCTCCTCCCGATTGTTCTTCCAGAGGTAAGCTACCCGATCGAGCAAATCCATCAAGCCAAATCGTCCATAGCCGCCATTCTTTGGAAAGTAAGTCCCCGCGAAGAAGGGCTTCTGCTCCGGGGTAATAAAGATCGTCAACGGCCAGCCGCCGGAGCCTGTCATGGCCTGACACACGGACATATACACCGCGTCAATATCCGGGCGCTCCTCCCGGTCTACCTTGATGCTGATGAACTCCCGGTTGAGCAGGTTAGCCACTTCTCTGTCCTCAAAGGATTCGTGAGCCATCACATGGCACCAGTGGCAGGTGGAGTACCCAATACTTAAGAAAACCGGTTTATCCTCTCTTGCCGCTTTCCGGAACGCTTCTTCACACCAGGGATACCAGTCCACGGGATTCTCCCCGTGCTGCATGAGATACGGCGATTTTTCCTGTTTCAATCGGTTTGCCATTGGATTCCTCCTATGCTGTTTCGCAAATCTTGAATTTCATTTGGGTCATGGCTGCTTTCAGAATATCACTGCCATGGTATTTGGGATTCAGCCAATCCTCTGTCGCCTCATTTGGCAGAATAACCGGCATTCGCTCATGGATGAAGGCGATATTCTCTGCCGCATTCCGGGTCAGAACCGTAAACACAGGCTTTCCCGCTTCCATGCGATAGATTCCCGCGAGGAAAAATCCATCTGAACACTTTGGTTCAATGGCATATTTCACTTTCCTGCCGTCTGCCTTTTCCCACTCATAGTAATGCTGGGCAGGAATCAGACACCTGCGCTGGCGGATGCCATCGGCAAACATGGCTTTCTGAGCAGCGGTTTCGCTTCTGGAGTTGATGATCCGTTTTCCGTCTGGGAGGTGATAGCCCCATTCCATGGCAAAGGGCTGGGGCTGTAGCTGCCGGTTGCTGGCAACCACCGCTGCCATATCTCCCGGAAAGACATCCCCGGTTTTGACTTTCACGTTCCGATGCTCCAGCCGCTCCACAATGGCGCGAATCATCTGGATGCTGCCATCTTCGGGTACATAGAACCTTCCGCACATGGGAACCACCTCGCTTCCTTATGATTTCCCATTTTACAGCGTGATAACCGCGCTGTCAATTTCGGAGCTGCCAATGCCATCTCAGATATGACATTCCTCCGCTAAGTTAATGATGCGCAGCCCCCTCCTCCGGGCGTAATCCACGGTATATGCCGTTCCACCTGTGCTACTTGTCAGGTAGCAGATGCAGGTTCCGCTGTGATCCACCAGATGGCGGTTGCGCCGGTGCATGCAGTCAGGGGTGTATGCCCGGGACACATACACAATCTTATCGCTTCTGCGCTTGATGTCTTCATAAACTGCAATATCCTCACTGCGCCATCCTCTGGTCTGATTCTCACAGGGCAGTACCAGAATCAGACGCAGTTGGGGATGTTCTTTTTTCATGTCCAGAACAGTCTTCGCAGCAAGAGTATCAAACCCCAGTGCGCCTCCGGCTCCGTAAAATACAATTCCAGCCTTGATCTGTTCCTCAATTACTCTGCGTAAACGAACAGCCGCTTTCAACTTTTCCCCGCTGCTTAGGTTCCTATGCCCGGTAAAACAGCAGGTTTTCGCTCTCATATCCATAAAGGTCGTCCTCCTATATTTACGATATATCGCATATTTTACCATAGGTGTCACATAATTGCGATATATCCCACTCGATATATCCCAACTTTTTATAGAATACAGTCAGCGATATATCGTACAGAAGGATGATGTTTTATGAACGCCAAAGAAGCAGTTGCCGCCAGAATTCTGGCGCTGTGCGCAGAACGTGGAATTGCCATCAACGCTCTTGCCGGAAGTGCCGGAGTGTCCCCCTCCACGGTTTACAGCATGCTCAATGTAAAGAGTCAGAACCCCGGTGTGGTTTCCCTGCAGAAACTCTGCGATGGGCTGGGAATCACCCTGCGGCAGTTCTTTGATGACGAGCTCTTTGACAACATTGAGCAGGAAATCAAATAAGCAACAGGAGCGCCGGTTTCAACTTCCGGCGCTCCTGTCCTCTATCTTATTGACTCACTCGATGAATTGCCGCCAAAACTTGGCCTATGTCCATATTCAGGCAAATAGAACGATCCACGATTTCCCTTGGGGCATATGCCTGCCCATGATTGATACAGACATATACAGCATCCGGATTTTCCAGAGTGTAACGCCAGAAAGGATATTTGATAATCACTGGAGTATTGTTGCCCACGCCCAACTCAAGATAAAGCACTTTGCCTTGCTTGTGCCAACTCAAGAAATCGGCATACCTTTCAGAAGCAGCATACCATCCCCGGTCCTGAACGAAGGTATCGTCGCACCGAAGGTTCATGGTCATGGGGGCACCGCATACCGGACAATGGGGTACCAATTCTGCGGGGATTTTCGTATTCTGCTGCTGGGCAAGCATCTGCCTGACTTCCGCCTCATTGTCATAGGTCTTATTGTGGCAGGCTTTGGAACACTGCCACAGACCATAGTCTCCCTGGGTGTAGAACAGACGGCTTTTGTCAAAGCCTGCCCGCTGGAACTGGTGATCCACATTGGTGGTCAGCACAAAATAGTCCTTGTCCTTCACCAGCGCCAGCAGTTCCCGATAGACGGGAATTGGAGCGTCCACATAGCGGTTATAGAAAATATGACGGCTCCACCAAGCCCAGTGTTCTTCCAGGGTCGCAAAGGGATAGAAGCCCCCGGAGTACATATTGGAGATGCCGTATTTCTGGTAAAAATCAGAGAAGTACCTCTCAAACCGTTCCCCGCTGTAGGTGAGCCCGGCAGAGGTGGATAACCCTGCCCCGGCACCGATTAAGACAGCATCCGCCGTATCCAGCGCTTCCCGCAGTCGCTCAATGGAGCAGCTTTCTGTAGATTGCTTCATCACACTCTTTGAATACATTGAATACCACCTCAATCTTACTTCCGGTTTCAGCCTTGTATTTCTGTACCGTGTTCACGGCAATTTCTGCCGCTTTCTCGTTGGGAAACATAAATACGCCGGTGGAAATACAGCAGAAGGCGATGCTTCCCACCCCGTTTTCATCCGCCAGTTTCAGACAGGAACGGTAGCAAGATTTCAGCAGAGCGCAATGTTCCCGGGTCAGTTCTCCCCGGACGATGGGACCGACTGTGTGAATGACATAATCACAGGGAAGGTTGTAGGCGGGGGTGATTTTCGCCTGACCGGTTGGCTCTTCATAGCCTTGCTCCGCCATCATCTCCGCGCATTTCAAACGAAGCTGCACCCCTGCGTAGGTATGGATGCAGTTGTCGATGCAGTTGTGGCAGGGCTGGTAGCAGCCGGTCATGCCGGAGTTGGCGGCGTTGACAATGGCACCGCATTCCAGGGTGGTAATATCTCCTCGCCAGAGGTAGATAGCCTCTTGAATTGGATGCAGGTCAGACAGCCGAGTAATTTTCTTTGCTGCCAATTCTTCTTGGAGGTAATCATCCTGCACTTCCAGATATCGCTTACCTATGGCTGCCGGATGGCGAACATTCATAAGCGAGCGCAGCAAAACCTTCTGACGGTCAGCATCTGTCGGAATCTCCTGGCGGCGGCAGGAAGGACGCTCCCACAGTAATTCTTCGATTAGATATCTTCTCCGCTGATCCTGATTCATGACGTTACCCCCGTTTTACAATGACTCTGCACCATCTTTTTTCTTGAAATATAGTACCATACAATACCGTAATGCCCCGCATTTTTATTCTTGCGGGGCATTGCATCAATATACCACAGCGTCCTCTGCCGTGAAGCCGCCAAGGGAATTTGCTTTTACCTGAACACAAACATAAACGATTCCCGCGTCGTTTGCGGCAAAGAACTGTCGTTTTGTTGCGGGAGCAATTCTCAGCCAATCGCCTGCGGCAAGGGCGATTTCTTCACCGTCGATGATTGCTTTGCCATGACCTGACAGGATTCCGTAGATTTCTTCATTCTCCTTGTGGGAGTGAACGAAGGGAACACCAGCGCCGGCGGGAAGCGCATTGATGCTGACCTCTGCACCGGTCAAGCCCAGCGCGTCATGAAGCTCCACTCTTCCTTCGTTTCCAATGCTTGTCTTTGTGTAGTTTTTCATGGTGATTACCTCCAAAGTGTATTTTAATTGGGAAAGGTTGCTTTTTCCTTTCGTTGGTATTACAATATCACCGTAGCGCAATTCTGTAAAGTAAGCACAATATTGTGGTGTAGTTACCAAAAGGAAACTATTGGAGGCAATCTGTATGAGCGAAGAAAAGAAAGAACTTCCGGCCTGCCCTGTGGAGACCACCCTCATGCTGATCGGCGATAAGTGGAAAGTGCTGATTCTTCGGGATCTGATGCCCGGAACCAAGCGTTTTGGAGAATTGAAAAAATCCATCGGTCATGTCTCCCAGAAGGTACTCACCGCCCAGCTCCGGGATATGGAGGAAAGCGGGCTGCTGACCCGAAAGGTCTACGCAGAAGTACCTCCCCGTGTGGAGTACACGCTGACTGACTTGGGTTATAGCTTGAAGCCAGTTCTGGACTCCCTATGGAATTGGGGTGAAGAATACAAGTCCAGACAGTAAACAATCGATACAGGTTTTTTGAGATTCAAACTTGATTACTGCGTTCATTTTGTAGCACCATTGCAATCCCCCGCATGGCATACTCCACGCAGGGAATCGCCACACTGTTGCCCAGGGCTTTATAACGGGCGGAATCCGAAGCCCCAGGGATGTTTGTCCACCCGTCCGGGAAACCCTGCAAACGCTCGCACTCAAGGGGCGTCAGGCGGCGAATCAGGTTGGGACTGTCCATGATGCACTTGTCGTCACTCACATACTGGTTGCTGATGCCCTTGTGATCAGAGCGAACCAGCGTACCGACCGTTTCCTGATAGGGCTGCATCACCAGATCGGTGGCATCTTTATGCTGCCGGGCGCTTTCCGTGCAGACGACTTCATTTTCCGCAAACACGTCCACCCGCTGGCGGCTATAGATGGCATGGCGATCCATGGCCGTCAGGGTGTAGGAGATGCCCTCCTGATAGCCGCAGCCGTTCCCGCCGTTCTCCGGCTGACGGTCAATGATGTTGCCTACGATGCAGTAAATGGATGCATCCTGCTCTACCAGAGGGACGTTGTTCCCTCCCGTTCCGCACCGCGCTGAAATGGTCGGGGACACCTCATGGGGGCCGGTATACCGGGAATCTATGCCGTGATTCTCGTACACCAACGGTTGATGCCCCCGCTCCTGGGCACGGAGAGTTCCGGTGATATTCACGGAACAGTTCATCACCTGCCCGCCCTGGTCGTTCAGACACAGGACAGGCTCACTCTCCGCAATGAAGGTCTGCTGCTTCATTCCCGGCTGAGCGCCCAACGCCCCGGCTATCTCATGAAGATCCCGCACCTCATCCCGCTGGTTAGCAGCAAAGGCTATGTTTCCTTCTGTTAGGGTCGCATCTCCCCGCAGACCCGCCTGAAGCTCAAGGGCACCCCGTAATGCCGTCGGTAGGGGCTTGTCCCGTTCGGAGGATCGGCGTAAAATCCCGAGGCAGGCTTTCCTGGTTAAATAGTATCTTGGGTGCGGTTTGTCCTCCAAAATCTGCCACAAGGTAGATACGACGGCGTCTCTGGGGGACGCCCCAGTATTGAGCGTCAAGGACTCTCCACGCCAGGGAGAAAGAATCTCCCAGTAGAATACACCCAGCAGATTCCCAGCGCCCGGTGTCAGGTCCAGGAACTGATACGGAATCGAAGACAATTCGAATAATTTCCTCGAGGACAATCCGGAAGTCCTCCCCCTTCGGCTCCCCGCTGGAGAAGGCTCCGGGGACGTTTTCCCACACCATAAACCGGGGTCGTACAAGCACATCTGATCTTCCTCGCTGTAAGTCTGCATGTCTCATCTCCTTCACAATTCTGGTTTGTTCCATAAATAGGCCGGAACGGGAACCGGCAAGCCCAGCTCTCGCTCCAGCGACCGAGAGATCCTGGCAGGGGGAGCCGCCAGTGATGACATCCACCGGAGGCAAATCCGCGCCATTCAGTTTCGTAATGTCCCCGACGTGTACCATGCCGGGAAGCCGCAGCTTGGTAACATCCACGGGAAAAGGCTCAATTTCACTGGCCCACATGGGGCGAATGCCGCACCGCTGTGCCGCCAGAGGAAAGCCGCCGATCCCGTCGAACAGGCTGCCCATGGTTAATTCATTTATCTCCTGATTGAAAATGCACCTCCAAAACAAAATCGCCAACCGCACAAGCAGTTGGCGTTGTCGAAAATATGTTTTGACTTATATGTTGATATTTGATAGAATATGTATGGTTCCTTCGGGAACCGGGCACTGCCAATAAATGGTAGGCGGTTAGTCACTCCACCCGAAAGGGGGGATGACTATGCCAATTACATTGACCTTTCACATTCTCAACTGGACTGTGACGATCAGAGTAAAAAGCAGAAACCGCCACTCGGCCAAGTGACGGTTTCTAGTGCATAGAAATTTGAACTTGTCGGGCTAACCGTCTATCGGCGGTGCCCTTTTCTATGTTCATTATACCACGATTCCACCATCTGTCAAGGGTCAACCGTCTGATCAATCTCCGTACCGTCATTCAGATACACCCTGATATGATCTGCGGAAATCACTTTTACGGTATGTACAAGCTGCCGGATCATTTCTTCATCCCACTGGGTTAAGTGGTGATCCTCCTGATCCAGTACAGCCGCAATCGTATGCACATGTGCCTGCGCTGCTTCGCTATTTCGGAGCTGGGCGGATATCTTCTCCCGCTGTTCCTTCAGAGATGCCATTTCATTGGCAATCTGACTGAACCTGATTGTATTCTTATCTATGCTGCCAGATTGATTGAACAGGGTATCAAACTCCGCTTCCAGCTTCTCCAGCCTTCGATTGGTATCTCCCAGTGTCATGGCGGAATTCGGAAGCTTGCCTGTCTCCTCCAATGCCGCGTCTGTGATCAGCCCATTGATTTTCTCCTTGGGAGCCATAACGGAACTGATCGCTGCCATAATTGCCCGCTGAAGCGGCTCCTCATCCATCGTCGGTGACTGATGGCAGTATTTTGTTCCGTAATCCAATCGGCTCACGCAGCGCCAGACAATTCTGGTCTTGCCATTTCGCTTCCATGTGCACCTTCGGTACAAGGTTCCGCATTCCCCGCATACCAGCCGCTCGGACAGGGCGAATTTGCTGGCGTAGCAGGTGCGTCCTGTGGAGGATGTCTTTGTTGAGGGACTGGCCGTTGCCGACCTTCTCGCCTTCTCCGCCTGAACTGCCTGATATACTTCCCTGCTGACAATTGCCGGGTGATTATTCTGAATCAGGTACATGGGAAGCTGTCCCGTATTCTTCACAACCTTCTTGCTGATACAATCCTGTATAAAGGTTTTCTGCATCAGGACGTCACCGCAGTATTTTTCATTACTCAGGATATTCCGTATCTGGTCAATCCCCCATTTCTCCCTACCAGCCGGATTCGGTATCCCTTCAGCTTCCAGTTCCTGTCGGATCATGCGCAGGCTGGCACCTTGCAGGTAGCGGTTATAGATGCCGCGGATGACCTCTGCTTGATCAGAATCCACACGGGGATTTCCCTCACTGTCCAGAAAATATCCGTATAACTTTTTGAAGTTTACAGATGTCTTCCCCTCTTTCATTGCCTGCCGTTTTCCCCACCGGACGTTGGCGCTGATGGATTCACTTTCCGACTGGGCAAAAGCGCTCATAAAGGTGATGATCAATTCCGTGTCCATTTCCAGTGTGTTGATATTCTCTTTTTCGAAAATGATGCCAATCCCCAGTTCCTTCAGCGCCCGGATATACTTTAGGCTGTCCAGTGTATTCCTGGCAAAGCGGGACATGGACTTTGTCAGGATCAGATCGATTTTCTTCTGGCGGCATTTGCGGATCATGCGGTTGAAATCGTCCCGCTTTTTTGTAGAAGTGCCTGTAATGCCCTCGTCGGCAAAAATGCCGGCCATTGTCCATTCCGGATTGGTCATAATTTTGTCTGTGTAATAAGTGCACTGGGCTTCATAACTGGATTGCTGTTCTTCCTCCTCTGTGGAAACCCGGCAGTAGGCGGCTACCCGAAGCTGCCGCCTGACAGCCTGCTGATTTCTCTGCGGCTTTGCCGGGATCACCGTTACTGTCCTCGGGAGATCGCTCACTTCATTCACCCCTTTCCATAATCTGGTCGTTTTTCAGTCTGATCTTTACCTTTCCATTGCTGTCCACCAGGACAGAGGAAATGTTCATTGCAATCAGATTGGCATCCAATTCGGAGCGTGGTTCTTCTTTTTGGAATGCCCTTCGCATCCGCTGGGTTTCGTACTCTCTGGGATCGATATCTGCGTACATTTCTGCGGCAATCTCTTGCAGAACCTCCCGTGCGCGATTCTCATCCACCGGCAACTGGCTGATCAGTTCCTCCAATTCGGATTTCAGTGCATCCAGCCGCTGGGAATGCCCTCTCGGCGTCTGCGGTGTAACAATCCGCTTCGGATTTCTGGCAAGACAGTTCAGTAAATACAGAACCTCATGTTCGATATACGGAGTCATCTTTCCGGCACACTTTTTCCGTAGAGCAGACTGTGCTTCTGTTTGTCTCCGAGGTGCGGACTTCTTTTTTCGTCTTTCTGCTGTCTGTTGGAAGGTAGCACCATCGATGATCTCAGGATACTCCCTGTCGCCGCAGTATCGGTGATCCTCCAAAATCCTCGCTATCATGTTTTTATTCCATTGTTTGTCCCCATCGTAAGGCATGCTGGAATTCCTCATTTTATCGGTAATGGCACTAAAGGGCATTCCCTGATTGTACTGAGAAAATATGTACCGCACCCACCGGGCTTCCTCCGGCTGGACTGCTATTCTCCCAAAATCCATTCTATAGCCGAATGGAAGCTTCCTGTTTGTACCCATCATCTCACCGTCCTCTCTATGGATTCCGGCAGCTCCAATCCGTTTGTCAGCTGGAATCGAATTCTCGTATTGCTTTCCACTATGATCTTATCAACCAATTCGCAGAACAGCTCCTCATCGAAGGAATCCAAATACTCCGGTCCATCCAGAAAGACTTCCCGCAAACATTTGGTTTTCTCAATGATATCGTTATCCTCCCTTTTCTGGAGTGTCTCTTTCTGTTTCTTGGCGTTGCGAAGCTGCTCTGCCAGCTGATTGCTTTTGGATATAAAAATATCAGGGTCAACCAACCCCTGCTTGTTCAGCAGGGCCAAAGCATGACTCTGATTCAAGATATCGGATATTTGCTTATTCAGTTCAACCACAGCCGGACTCCATAGCATCTGCCGGTTCCGAACGTCAATAAGGTTCTTTACCAGGAAATCAAGGACTTCCGTATGGTTTTTTAGATTGCAGTACAGCCGCAGGAACGCACGGTATATCTCCTCCTCCGGGATTTGAAGCATATCACAGGCATTCCGATCCTGCGCATGCGTCGTACAGGCGAACACGAATCTCCCACTGGTTTCTTTCCTTCGGAAACCGGCGCCGCACTTTCCGCAGACGAATCTGCCACCCAGCGGCGATGTTTTTGTCGTATGCTGAACATGATTCTCACTTCTGAGTTGGAGCAGCTTTTGAACTGCTTCATATGACTGGCGGTCTATAATCGCCGGATGGATGTTGGCTGCGTAATATCGATCCCGTTCTCCCCTGTTCCGGAGGCACTGTCTGGGCAGTGTATCCGTCATGTACGTTTTCTGACACAGCGTATCCCCGACATATTTTTCATTCTTCAGCATTTCCACGACTGCCTGGAACGACCACTTCCTGCTGCCGAGTACAGGATCTTCGATGCTCTTATCTGTAAATTCCTTTGCAATAGCCGATGCGCTCTTTCCAGACAAGTAACTTCTGACCGCATACCTGACATATTGCGCTTCCGGTTCTTCAATTTTAAGGCTACCATTCTCTCTTCTGAATCCAAACGGAACGCTGGATGCCACATAAGTACCGTTTTGCATTTTCTTTTGTATACTCCAGCGGGTATTCTTTGAAATGGATTCACTTTCTGCCTGGGCGCATGCAGAAATAACTGCCGTCAGTATCTCGCTGGAAACCATCTTGGTGTCAATGCCGTGCTCTTCGAAGTAAATGCTGATACCAAGAGATTTCAGTTCCCGGATCGTTTCCAGGCACTCCGTAGTATTTCTGGCAAACCGCGATATGGATTTTACCAGCACCTTATCGATGCGCCCCTTCCGGCAATCGGCAAGAAGTCGCTGGAAGTCTTTGCGTTTCTTAGCAGAGGTACCTGTGATTCCTTCATCCGCGTAAATATCTACCAATTCCCACCGATCATGAGCAGAAATCATTTCGGTGTAGTGATTGTTTTGCGCAGTGAAGCTGTTGATCTGATCCTCCGAATCGGTACTGACACGGCAGTAGGCAGCAACCCGCAGGACGATCTCCTCCTCTGGAACGGTTGCCGGTATGTAAATCTGTTTTCTTGCCAGGTTATCCCTTGCCGTTGCCATAGCTTCACCTCCTCTTATTAGCAACACACAATACCACACCCTTCCCGGAATAGCTAGTGGAAATTGAATATATTTATATCGAAAGAATGATATCCGCCCCGGTCTGTTTTGCGATCCGGGCAGCAATTCTGCCCACTTCCTTTTTCGTGCAGTGTCCTGATGCCACCAGTTTGCGCAGCAGGATGATAACACCGCAGTAATTCACATTGGCATTCATTTTGTTCTCCTATATGAAAAGCCACCCTGCTGCATCCAATAAGGCACAGCAGGGCGGCTCCCTTCTGAAATTTGATTTTGAACGAATGACTGCCTGTATTCCTGACACTACTTCCCCAGGCTAGGGCAGAATCGGAAACCGCGCTTGGCTGCGCGTCACGGGAATTGCACCCCTCCGAGGATCTCTCCGAGCTGCCCCCATTGCGTGTAGCTGTGGCTGGGCAGGAGTACCAACGCTGGTGCTGTCATCGCAAGACAGGTCGGCCACGGCCTGTTTTCTGGACGAACGGACCCGCTAACCACCTTCCTTGCCGCATTGATGCAGATTGCTCTGCACAGGTGGGTCATCGCGCGTTTTCCAATGTCGCTTGCCAATTCTCTGTCTCTACATGGCACACCAGCGGATGTATTTCCGCTTCTGGATATGTACTTGAGAAGGTTCAGGACGGACTTTCTGTGGTTGCTCAAAAAGCCCCTCACTATTTATCCTGATTCAGAGGATTGTTCAGAAAAGAATCGGGAAAACTTCCAATAAAATAATATAAAAGCCCTGTATTCGGCAAACTTTTTCTCTGATATTTATAACAAAATTACTCAAAATCCCCCCAGTGCTTTATAAATTGTCCGCAGATTGGAAAGTGCCTTTCTGCACTGGTAACTTATGCCTTTTTGGCTGATTCCAACCTCATTCCCATATTTTTCTTCTGTCTTTCCCTGAAAGTAAATTGCCTGGAGCAATTCCCGCTCCCCTTTTGGCAGCATATCCAGCGCCCGATGCAGCCTGTTTTTCATATCGTTGGCTATCACAATTTCATCCATACTCGTAATGGCTACATCCGGAATATTATCAATTGCTTTCTTTTCCTCATCATCCAGCGCATCATAGGACATCACTTTGTTGTACGCCTTCTTTTCCTCCTGACCGCGCTCTTGCCTTTCCATGCGGAAATAAGTATAGTAAACCTCTGGCGTGACTTCCACCAGCTTACCCTCCACTTTGATCATGTACTTTTCCTTATCTGCCATTTTGCAGACCTCCTTTTGTAAATTTGATCTCGGAACCAAATTTCAGAAGGAGGACCTCGAGTTTTCTCTGAAAATGCTGGTGATTTTTTGAGAAATACAAGAGAATTTATAGATTTCTCTTTCCTTGTGCTGAACGATGCCGTTTTTCCACAGAAAAAGCAACACCGTTCTGCAAAAGCCGCCATTTTCTGATAGCGGACTTTGCAGAGCGGTGTCGAAAAAGTTAAAGGCGCAAGCAGCGGATTCGCTGCTTGCGCCTTCTTAAAATGTGCGGTAAATGGTTGTATCTCCATTGGCCCTTGTGTAAGAGGGTTTTCTCCGATATAATGTCTTTTGCTCAAATAATTATTCGATTCCTTAAAAAATGAAGCTCAGATTATTGTTCCGCACTCTTCCTGGCAAATTCCCAGGAGCTGCGGCACATATCCTCTACCGTACGTGTGGCAATCCAGCCGAGGATGCTCTCTGCTTTCTGCGCATCAGCCCAGAAAGCAGGCAGATCGCCGTCCCGGCGTGGACCGATAACATAAGGCAGCTTTATGTTATTGGCTCTTTCAAAAGCCGTAACCAGTTCCAACACGGAGATTCCATTTCCGGTGCCCAGGTTGATGGCCTCGACACCATTATGATTCTCGGCGTATTCCAGAGCCTTCAGATGGCCCACTGCCAGATCCACCACATGGAGATAGTCACGCTGGCAGGTTCCATCCGGCGTGGGATAGTCACCACCGAAAATCGTCAGTTTTTCCAGCTGTCCAGCGGCCACACGGCAAATGTAAGGCATCAGATTATTGGGAATTCCGTTGGGATCGTCGCCCAGCAGGCCGGATTCATGGGCGCCGATGGGATTAAAATACCGTAGCAGGATGGCGCAGAAGTCGTGATGGGCCGTCACATAATCTATCAGTATCCGCTCGATCATCACCTTTGTCCATCCGTAAGGGCTGGAAGATTGAATGGCAGGCATACGCCTGTTACGTTTATTGGCTGTTATCCGATAGCTCTTTTATATTCTTTCTGGATTTCCGCATTCACTGTTTTCGGATCCATGGAAACGATGGACTCTGTGATCGACAGCTCATTATCTCTAAAGAGGTTGACCTGCAACTGTGCGTTCATAAAGTTGCCATCCGAATCAAAATTGAAGTACAGGAAGTAATGAGGATCATAGTCATCAGAATCCTTATACTTCTTGTCCACACGGAGCATGACGCATTCGCCGTCTTCGTCTGTCAAAGTATCCATGTAAGCAACAGAGTCGTCCCACTGGAAGGAAGCAAGCCAAGGCTTTACGCTATCATCGAAGGTCAAATCATCTTCTCTCCACTCGATATCGGTATATGCCTTCCCCCATTTTCCTTCATTGCTGTAGCGGATACCGTCTGCAGCCATAAAAGCCATTCTGACAGAATATTGCTCACCATCTACAATATTTTCCTTCTCTGGGTCGATATCCTTAATGAGCAGCCAGTTTCCGTTATTCTGATAATAATTGGAAGTAGACCAACGGCTTCTGGCATCATCGTTGCTGGGTTCATCGATCAGAATGTGGCAACTGCCATTCTGAATTGCATCCAACACAGCAAGGCATTTTGCAAATGTATGACTCTGTGTGTTGATATCTGATATTTCTTTGTTCAGTGCGATGATGTCTGTATTCCAGAGCATCTGCCTATCGCGGGCAACGGTCAGTTCCTCTATCATTCCATAGAGTACTGTACAGTTGTTTTTCTGGAGATTATAGTACATCCGGCAGAACGCATTCCGGATTTCCTTCTCTGGGATAGGAGGCATTTCGCAGTCTCCAGAATTTTCTGCATGGGAGCGGCAAACCAGATAGCCATTCTCTCTGACGCGCTTAAACCGGAAACCCTTCCCACATTTGCTGCAAACCGTTTTCCCCACAAAAGGTGAGGCTTGCACTTTGCTGAATTGCCGCCGTACCTTACGCTGTGATAACAGGCATTGCACCGCATCATAATCCGCCCGGCAGATAATTGCCGGATGTGAATTGCTGACATAATACTGCGCTAGTTCTCCATGGTTATCCACGCATCGCCGTGGCAGTGTTTCTGTCATAAAGGTTTTCTGGTGCAGGGAATCCCCTGCGTATTTTTCATTTCTGAGAAGCCGCATAATGGTTTTATAGCTCCACTGATAGGACTGTAGCGCAGGATCCGTTCTGCTTTTAGCCATCATTTCTTGTGCCAATTCTGCAGCATTTTTCCCAGCAAGGTATTCCTTAAACATATACCGAACATACGCAGCTTCCTCCCTATGGATCACCAAGCTTCCCTCCACCCGCCGGAATCCAAAGATTGTATGGGAGGCAACATAGCTGCCATCGCGCATTTTCTTCTGAATGCCCCATCGAACATTCTTGGAAATCGACTCGCTTTCAGATTGTGCTAGGGATGCCATAACTGCCGTCAGCAACTCACTGGACGTACTTTTTGTATCAATATGCTGTTCTTCAAACAAGATTCCAATTCCTAGGGATTTCAGTTCCCGAACCACTTCCAGACACTCCTTAGTGTTCCGCGCAAATCGGGATATGGATTTGACCAGGACTTTATCAATTAGACCATTCCGGCAATCTGACAGAAGTCGCTGAAAATCAGGGCTTTTGGCTGCCGAGGTACCTGTGATTCCCTCATCAGCGTAGATGTCTACAAGGGTCCACTGCTTTGTGTTGGCAACAAGTGTAGTGTAGTATGTATTCTGAGCTGCGAAGCTGTTCTTCTGATCTGCCGAGTCAGTACTGACACGGCAATACGCCGCGACGCGTAATTGGATGCTTTCCCCCTGTTCTCTGGCCGGAATCGTAATTTGTCTCCTCGCCAAATTGTCCATTCTTTTCACCTCCTGTTTGCAACAGACAATACCACAAGCTTTATGGAATAGCTACAAGCGAAATTAAATCCCTGGCGAATTGGCTCACAGAATCAGGCTGTGAGATGATAGCCATGGAGAGCACAGGC